>JANOVJ010000001.1:0-5210 GCA_031417295.1 bacterium
CCCACACCAGAACGGTTTGATCGGGCGACTTGGCTAGTCTGACGTACGCGGCCAGCTTCGCCGCAGCCTCGGCCCGCGTCTTGACACCGGGGAACGCCGGGCCATAGGGGTTGGGGGTTGGCAGGTAAGTCAGCAGCGGGCGCGTGATTGAAGTGCCGCCGAGCAACGGGTGCCCATGGCTCTCGATGAACCCGGGCAGCAGCACCTTGTTGGCGAAGGTCCGGTCGATCTTGTACGGCGCTGTCTTCAGCCAGGGCTTGAGCTCGTCGAGTGAGCCCACCGAGAGAATCCTGCCGTCGCGCACCGCGACCGCAGTGGCCGACGGCCAGCCCGCGTCCATCGTGATCACCTTCTTGGCGACGAAGACGGTGATCGCGCCGGGCTGGTCCTGCGCTGCGACGGGAGCCCCCAAGATCGCGACGAGCAGCGCGCCTGCAATGGCGTGAGCGGTGGACCTTTTCATTGCATTTCCCCCCAGAGGAGTGATCGTTGAATACGGCCTGATTTGAAGTTCGGACGACAGACTCCACCAAGCTAAACGGTGGCGTCGCTCCTGCGCCCAGTGCCCATCGATCGACTCAATCATGGTAGCAAGCATGACTTGGCGGGTCGGTGGCGAAAGGCGGGTTCCGCTGAATGGCGGATCATCCCGGCGCGACGCCGAACGGCAGTATTGGCTCGGGCGCGGCTATGGACCATCCGAAATCGAGAGTCCAAGCGCCGGTGCTGATCACCAGTGACCGGACCATCCCCCTGGTGCGGAACCTCGCCGATCATGGCCTCGCCTATCCACCTGTCTTGCCCTGCCCCGCGCCGGCTTTCGCCTGCGCACGCAGCCGTTCGATGAACTGCTGCACCTGCGGATTGCCGGGATCGATTGCCTGCATCTTCTCGGCCCATTGCAGCGCCTCGGGCCAGCGGCGCTGCTGCGCCAGCAGCACAGCCAGTGCATACGGAATCGACGGGTCTCGCGGGTCCAGCCGATGCGCCTCGATGAAGGCGCGCTGCGCGCCGGGGGGCTGCCCGCTTTGCTGCAGCGCCAGCCCCAGGTTGTATTGAACGCGGGCACGTTCGGGTAGCAGCACTGCTGCGCGTTGCAGCGCCTTGGCGGCGTCGGCCATGCGGCCCTGCTCGGCCAGCACCAAGCCGAGCGAGTACTGCAACTCACCTTGCGCCGGCACGCGCTTCACACCTTCGGCGAGCACGCGTTCGGCGTCGGCCAAGCGCGCCCGGGCGCCGTAGAACTGCGCCAGGTTGGCGCGGGCTGGCGTGAAGTCGGGGTCGATGCGCAGCGCGGCCAGGTAGTGCTCTTCCGCAAGGTCGGGCTGACCCGTGTTCTGGTAGATCACGCCTAGGTTCAGCCGCGCGCCGGGCATGTCGAGAGAGACGCTTTGCGCCGCGATGTATTCGGCCAGCGCCGCGTCGAAGGCCTGGCGCGTCGGCGCGTCAAAGCTGGCCGGGTCCAGCGTCGAGAGGCTGCGCGCCGCGGCGATGCGCACCGCGCGGATCGGGTCGCGCAGCAGCGGCGTGAGCGCAGGCAGGCGCTGCGTGGGCGCTGCGCCTTCGAGGCTGTCCGCCGCTGCGGCCCGCACCTCAGGGTCAGCGTCGCGCGTGGCGGCCACGCGCTCGGCCTCGTACCCAGCGCCATACGAGCGCAGCGCGGCCAACGCGCTGGCGCGCACGACGGCTGGGCGGGCCGGGTCGGTGGCCAGTTTCGCCAGCGTGGCGTCGGCCCCCGGGCTGCCGGCACGCGCCGCGGCCAGCGCCGGGCCGAAGTGCGGCTCGCCGCGCCGCTGCGGGCCGTACCAGCGGTCGATCGTCGCGGCCGCCCATGAGGCAGGCTTGCCGGTGTGGCACGCCGTGCAGGCATCGGGCGCGCCGGTGCTGGCGTTCAGGTCGGGCCGCGGGATGCGCATGCTGTGGTCGGGCCGCGCATCGACCTGCATGTAGGTGGTGCTCGGCATGTGGCAGCTCACGCATTGCGCGCCGGGCGTGCCGGCCTGGTGGAAGTGGTGCGCCGGGCTGTCGTAGTGGCCGGCGGCCGCGGGGAAGCGCGGGTTCGGCGTGGCCTGGTGGCATTGCAGGCAGACGCCGTTGCCCTGGACCTTCAGCTTGCTGGTGTGCGGGTCGTGGCAGTCGGTGCAGCGCACGCCCTGCTGGTGCATCTTGCTCTGGCGGAACGACGCGTAGACGTAAACCTCGTCGCGCTGCTGGCCGTCGGCGTGGTACAGGCTGGGCGTCAGCAGCGCGGGCTGGTAGTTGTCGAGCAGCGGCTCGCCAGCCATCGGCGTCGGCGTGAGTTCGGCACGGCGCGAATGGCAGGCGGCGCAGACGTCGATCTCACCTTTCGCCCCGGCCACTTTGAAATCAACGAACAGGCCGAAGCGCGGTGCGCCAGGCGCCGATGCTGCCGTGCCGACTGCGGGAACCGCAGCGGCCGAGGCCGCACCCGCCGGCCGCGCGTTCGCCCACGCGACGTGTGCCGAGCCGCCGCCGTGGCACGACTGGCAGCTGACGTTCGGCTCCTTCCAGCGCGTGTCGAAGCGGTCGGCCTTGGCGTCGAAGCGCTTCTCGTAGCCGGTGGTGTGGCAGGCGATGCACATCGTGTTGCCGGTCTGGTAGCGGCCGGTCCAGTGCATCACGTCGCCGGGCGGCGCCTTCTCGTGCGGATAAAGGTGGAACCAGCGCCTTTTCGTCGTGTCCCAGGCGATCGTCAGCGGCTGCAATCGGCCACCGGGGGTTTCGATCAGGTACTGCTGCAACGGGTCGATGCCGAAGGTGTACTTGATCTCGAAGTCGGCCAACTTTCCATCGGGCCCGTCAGTGTTGACTATGAACTTGCCGTCGCGCTTGAAGAAGCGCGAGGTGACGCCCTGGTGCTTGAAGCTGGTGTTCGCGAAGTCGCCGCGCACCGTCGCATCGCTCGGCGGCGCCATCGCCATGAAGTGGTGCGATTGCTGCCAGGCCTTGCCGGCATCTTGATGGCAGCCGACGCAAAGCTGGTTGTCGACGTAGGCGGGGCGAATCATTGCCGTGGTGCTGACGGCAGCCGAAGCGGCCGCTGCCTCCGCGACAGCCGGCGCAGTCGCACGGCCAGCGGGCGCCCTGCTCTGCAGCCACCACGCGGCCAGCGCGACGCACAGCAACAGCAGCAGGCCCAGCGCCCAGGCAACGTGCGCATGGCTGGCGGGCAGGTCCGGCATCGCGGCCTCCGGCGCCAAAGGCTGCGCAGGGCGGGAAGCTGCCGTGGACGGCGAGGGCGTCGAAGGTGTCGGTCGAGCGGGATGGGGGTCCTTCGAGCCGCGCTTGGGTTTGCTCATGTGTCCAGACCGCCAAATGCTGCCGAAGATGCTAGCCGGAGCGCGCCCGCCACTGGCGCGCATGGCAACTTCGCCATGCCATGGGGTGGGTCAGAGGCGCCACGGCAGGCCGCGAGCGGTCGCAAAAGTCGCAGCCCCTGCCCCGCAATGCCACTGGTTCGCCGATGTGCATGCCCAGCGCGCGCGGACCGCTTCATGCCGGCGTGATGCGCTGTGCCTTCATGCCCTCGACCAGCTTGCCCTTGCGCGCCCGTTTGCCGACGTGCGCCGCCAGCGCCACGCCCTTCAGCGGCTCGTCCTTGGCCTTGCCGCCACGCCCGCTGCCCAGCACGCGCAGGGCCTGCGTGAACGCGGCCACGCTGGCAAGCGTGTCCTTGGCGTTCAGGTCCATCAGCGTCAGGCCGCGGCCGCCTTTCGGTTGATGCTTCAGCTCGTCGAGCGGGAACACCAGCAGTCGCCCGCCCGCCGACAGGCAGGCCAATTGCGCACCGAGCAGTTCGCTGGCCGGCACCAGGCTCGGCAGCAACGGCTTCTCGCCCGCTTCCAGCGCGAGGAAGGTCTTGCCGCCCTTCTGCCGGCTGAGCAAGTCGCCCACGCGCGCCAGCAGGCCGAAGCCGCCGCTGCCCGCGAGCACGAGCATCTTCTCGGCCGCGCCGGCCACGTAGTGCGCCGGTTGCGTGCCCGACTCAAGCTCGATCAGCGACGTGATCGGCTGCCCGTCGCCACGCCCGCCGGGCAAGCCGCCGACAGGCACCGAGTAGACGCGGCCGTTGCTGCCGATGACGGCCAGCGTGTCCACGCTGCGGCAGGCGAAGCTGCCGTACAGCCCGTCGCCGGCCTTGAACACCTGCGCCGCGACATCGAGCTCGTGACCCTTGAGTGCCCTCACCCAGCCCTTCTCGCTGACGATCACCGTCACCGCTTCATCGACGAGCCGAATCTCGACGACCGCCTTCTTCTCGGCCTGCACCAGCGTGCGCCGCTCGTCGCCGTGCTGCTTCGCGTCGGCCTCGATCTCACGCACCAGCGTGCGCTTCAGTGCCGCCGGGGTGGCGAGAATGTCTACAAGCTTGCCTTGCTCGGTGCGCAGCGAGGCCAACTCCTGCTCGATCTTGATCGCCTCCAGCCGCGCCAGTTGACGCAGGCGGATCTCCAAGATGTCTTCCGCCTGCCGATCGCTGAGCTTGAACGCTTCGATCAGCGCCGGCTTCGGCTCGTCGGCCTGGCGAATGATGCGGATCACCTCGTCGATGTTGAGCAGCACCAGTTGCCGCCCTTCGAGGATGTGGATGCGCGCCAGCACCTTCTCCAACCTGAACTGCGTGCGCCGCTGCACCGTCTGCTGGCGAAAGCCCAGCCACTCGGTGAGCATCTGGCGCAGGCTCTTCTGCGTCGGCCGGCCGTCGGCGCCGATCATCGTCAGGTTGATCGGCGCCGAGCTTTCGAGCGAGGTGTGCGCGAGCAGCGCGGTGATCAGCTCCGGCTGCTCGACGGTGCGGGTCTTGGGCTCGAAGACGATGCGCACCGGCGCGTCTTTGGCCGACTCGTCGCGCACCGCATCGAGCAGGCCGAGCAGCACCGCCTTCAATTGCGCCTGTTCGCTGGTGATCGCCTTCTTGCCGGCGCGCACCTTCGGGTTGGTCAGCTCCTCGATCTCCTCGAGCACCTTCTGCGTGCTGGCGCCGGGTGGCAACTCGGTGACGATGAGCTGCCACTGGCCGCGCGCCAGATCCTCGATCTTCCAGCGTGCGCGCACCTTCAGGCTGCCGCGGCCGGTGGCGTAGGCGGCGCGGATGTCGTCGGTGCTGCTGATGATCTGGCCGCCGCCGGGATAGTCGGGGCCGGGGATCAGCGCGGCGAACTCGTCGTCGGCCAGCCGCTCGTTGCGGA
>JANOVJ010000002.1:0-3730 GCA_031417295.1 bacterium
GCTGAAGCTTGAGCACCCGGACGGCGGTGATGCGCTGCGCCGTTTCGGCACGCCTTCGCAGCGTGGCGATACCCTCACCTGGCTCAGCGAAGCGCGCAACAAGCGCTCGATGACGATCGATCTGCGCACGCCCGAAGGCGCCGACGTGTTCCGGCAACTGATCGCCCGCACCGACGTGCTGTGCGAGAACTTCCGCACCGGCACGCTCGAGAAGTGGGGCCTGGGCTGGGACGTGCTCAAGGCCATCAACCCCGGCCTCGTGATGCTGCGCGTCACCGGCTACGGCCAGACCGGGCCATACAAAGACCGGCCGGGCTTCGCCCGCGTGGCGCATGCGGTGGGCGGCATCGCCTACCTCGCCGGCATGCCCAAGGGCACGCCCGTGACACCGGGCTCGACCACGCTCGGCGACTACATGACCGGCCTCTACGGCTGCCTGGGCGTGCTGATGGCGTTGCGCCACAAGGAGCGCACGGGCGAGGGCCAGTATGTCGATGCGGCGCTTTACGAGTCGGTGTTCCGCTGCACCGAAGAGCTGGCGCCGGCGTTTGCGATGTTCGGCCTGGTGCGCGAGCGTGCCGGCTCGTCGCACAACGACTTTGCGGTGCCGCACGGCCACTTCGCCACGCGGGACCGCAAATGGGTCGCGATCTCCTGCGCCACCGACCTGCTGTTCGAGCGTCTCGCCCGCGCGATGGGCCGGCCCGAGCTGGCCGCGGCCACCACCTACGGCGAGCAGGCCACGCGGCTCAGCCACCGCCACGACGTGAACGAGATCGTGCGCGACTGGTGCGGCTCGCTGACGCGCGAGGAAGTGCTGCAACGCTGCTACGCCACCGACACCCCGGCCGGCCCACTGAACAACATCGCCGACATCTTCGGCGACCGCCAGTTCCACGCCCGGCGCAACCTGGTGACGATGGACGCGCCCGACACCGGCGAGCAGATCATCGTGCCCGCGCCGGTGCCCAAGCTGTCGGAGACGCCGGGAAGCATCAGAAGCCTCGGGCCCAAGCTCGGCGAGCACACCGACGAGATCCTGCGAGAAGTGCTGGGCTTCGACGATGCGCAGATTGCCCACCTTCGTGCGAAGAAAGCCGTCTGAATGGACAGCAACACAGGCGGAATCTTGAAGGGGCTTCGCGTCGTCGAAGGCTCGGCCTTCATCGCCACGCCACTCGGCGGCATGAGCCTGGCGCAGCTCGGCGCCGACGTGATCCGCTTCGACCCGATCGGCGGCGGCCTCGACTACCGGCGCTGGCCGGTCACGGCCGGCGGCGAGTCGCTGTTCTGGGCCGGCATGAACAAGGGCAAGCGCTCGATCGCGGTGGACATTCGCCACCCCCGCGGGCAGGAGCTGCTCACGGCGCTGATCGCCGCGCCGGGCGCCGACGCCGGCCTCTTCAGCACCAACTTCCCGGCCAAGGGCTGGCTCGCCTACGACAAGCTCGCCGCGCAGCGGGCCGACCTCATCATGGTCAACCTGCTCGGCCGCCGCGACGGCGGCTCGGAGGTCGACTACACCGTCAACCCGCAACTCGGTTTTCCGGCGCTGACCGGGCCGGCGGGCAGCGCCGAGCCGGCCAACCATGTGCTGCCGGCCTGGGACGCGATTGCCGGCAACATGATCGCCACCGCCTTGCTCGCCGCGCTGCGCCACCGCGACCGCAACGGCGAGGGCCAGCTCGTCACGCTGGCGCTGAAAGACGTGGGCCTGGCGATGCTCGGCCACCTGGGCATGATCGCCGAGGTCCAGGTGAACGGCGTCGAGCGGCCGCGCTACGGCAACAACCTCTACGGCGCCTTCGGCCGCGACTTCAGCACCCGCGACGGCGAGCGGGCGATGGTGGTCGGCCTGACCGACCTGCAATGGAGCTGCCTCGTCAAGGCCACCGGCCTGGCCGAGGCCGTGGCTGCGCTCGGCGTGCAAATGGCGCTCAACCTCGCCGACGAAGGCAACCGCTTCCGCGCCCGCGACGCGCTCGCGGCGCTGTTCGAGCCCTGGTTCGCGGCGCGCACGCTGGCCGAGGTGCGGACGGTGTTCGATGCCCACCGCGTGACCTGGGGCCCCTACCGCAGCGTCGGCCAGGCGCTGGCGCAAGACGCCGATCTGTCCACAGCGCACCCGATGTTCAGCCTGATCGACCCGCCCGGCATCGGGCCGCACCTGGCGCCCGCCTCGCCGCTCGACTTCAGCAAGGTCGCGCGCCTGCCCGCCCGGCCCGCGCCGCGCCTGGGCGAGCACACCGACGAGATCCTGCTCGGCGTGCTCGGCCTGCCTTCGGCCGAAGTCGGCGCGCTGCATGACGCCGGCATCGTGGCCGGCCCGGCGAACTGAAACGAACCCAAACACATCCGCAACTACCGAGACCCGCATGAAGCTGCCCAACAATTTCTACAAGCCGCTCGCCATCGGCGCGCCGCAGCCGTTTCGCGAACTGCCGGTGCGCCCCGAGCGCGTGGTGCACTTCTTCCCGCCGCACATCGAGAAAATCCGCGCCCGCCTGGGCGAAACCGCCAAGCAGGTCGACGTGCTCTGCGGCAACCTCGAAGACGCGATCCCGCTCGACGCCAAGGAGGCGGCGCGTGCCGGCTTCATCGACGGCGTGAACAACGCCGACCTCGGCGACACCGCGCTGTGGGTCCGCGTGAACTGCCTGAACAGCCCGTGGATCATCGACGACCTGGCGCATATCGTGGCCGGCGTGGGCAACCGGCTCGACGCGGTGATGATCCCCAAGGTCGAAGGGCCGTGGGACATCCATTTCGTCGACCAGTACCTCGCCTTGCTCGAAGCGAGGCACGGGGTGAAGAAGCCGATCCTGATCCACGCCTTGCTCGAAACCGCCGAGGGCGTGAAGAACGTCGAGCAGATCGTGCGTGCCAGCCCGCGCATGCACGGCCTTTCGCTCGGGCCGGCCGACCTCGCGGCCTCGCGCGGCATGAAGACCACCCGCGTCGGCGGCGGCCACCCGTCGTATGGCGTGCTCGCCGACCCGGTCGAAAATCAGAGTGAGCGCAGCTTCGCCCAGCAAGACCTCTGGCACTACACGCTGGCGCGGATGGTCGATGCCTGCGCAGCGAGCGGCATCCGCGCCTTCTACGGCCCCTTCGGCGACCTGAAGGACGAGGCCGGCTGCGAGGCCCAGTTTCGCAACGCCTTCATCATGGGCTGCGCCGGCGCCTGGTCGCTGGCGCCGAACCAGATCGCCATCGCAAGGCGCGTCTTCAGCCCCGACGTCAAGGAAGTGCTCTTCGCCAAGCGCATTCTCGAAGCCATGCCCGACGGCACCGGTGTCGCCACCCTCGACGGCAAGATGCAGGACGACGCGACCTGGAAGCAGGCCAAGGTGATGGTCGATCTGGCGCGGCTGGTGGCGCAGAAGGACCCGGCTTTGGCGCAAGCCTACGGTTTCGAGGGCGCCACGCGATGACGACAAAAACGCGCCCCGGCAACTTCTTCGAGGACTTTCGGGTCGGCCAGCATCTGGTGCATGCGCCGCCGCGCACCGTGACCACGGGCGACACGGCGTTGTACACGGCGCTGTTCGGTTCACGCTTCGCGCTCAACTCGTCGGACCCGTTCGCGCAGCGCCTGGGCCTGCCGCGCGCGCCGGTCGATTCGATGCTGGCCTTTCACCTCGTGTTCGGCCGCACCGTGGCCGACATTTCGCTCAACGCCATCGCCAACCTCGGCTATGCCGGCGCGGCGTTCGGAATGCCGCTCTAC
>JANOVJ010000003.1:0-2126 GCA_031417295.1 bacterium
TGATCAGCACCGCCAGCGTGGCCGCCTACGACGGCCAGATCGGCCAGGCGGCGTATGCGGCGTCGAAGGGTGGCATCGTCGGCATGACGCTGCCGATCGCGCGCGACCTGGCGCGCAACGGCATCCGCAACATGACCATCGCGCCGGGCATCTTCGGCACGCCGATGTTGCACGCGATGCCGCAGGAACTGCAGGACGCACTCGCCGCCAGCGTGCCCTTCCCCTCGCGCCTGGGCAGGCCGGAGGACTACGCCAAGCTGGTGCACCAGATCGTCACCAACGAAATGCTGAATGGCGAGGTGATCCGCCTCGACGGCGCGATCCGGCTGGCGCCGAAGTAAGCCTTCTTGCTCCCTCTCCGACTTGTGGGAGAGGGAGTCAAGCGGGGTCAGACCTTGCGCTTGCTCAGGATGATCCACATCCGCGCCAGGTCGGCCGTACCGTCGGCGCCGGTCACGCCGCGCAGCACGTTGGCCGCCTTCGGATCGCCCGCCAGCACCATCGCCTGGCCGAGCCGCAGCCTGGCGTCTTCGGGCCGCTTCAGGCCACCCTTGGCAATGCCTTGCTCGATCAGCGGCACGCCCTTGGCGGCCTGGCCCGACAAGGCCATGTTGAAGCCCACCATCACCAGTGCGCTGCCGTCTTTGGCAGCCAGGGCTTCGGCCTCCTTTGCCGGCGCCTCGGTGCGCGCTTCGTCGACCTTTCTGACGGCCAGGTCACGCAGCCGCTTCTGCCGGTCGGCTTCAGCCCCGGTGCCCAGCACGCCGGCGGCGAAGCCCTTGTCGACGGCCGCCTTGCCCTCTGCCGCGAAACCGGCCTGCAAGGCGAGCTGCGTCATCTCCATGTAGTCGTTGGCCTTGACCATGCCGCCTGTGGCGAGCATCAGGCGGTAGATGTCGAGTGAGAAGCGGTCAGAGAAGCCGGGCTTGCGCTGCACGCCGGCAATCATTTCGGCCCAGTATTCCTTCTTCGGGTAGTACGTCACCAGGCGTTCGAGCGCGAAGGTGTAGGCGCTGCCCTCGGGCTGCTTGGCGGTTGCGTTCATCAACAGCTTGAGCCGGTCTTCCGACGGCGCCTTGCCGGCTTTCTCGTCGGCCTGGATGTCGGCCATCAGCTCCTTCGTCACCCCGGCCGTGTCGCCCGAAAGGTACTGGGCCTGGATCAGCAGCGTCTGCATCTGTGGGCTGTTGCCGCCGTCGCGCACGTAGCGCTGCGCCCACTCGACGGCCTTCGGATACTCTTTGTTGCGGTAGTAGCCGCCAGCGATCGACTCGACCATGCGCAGCTTGTCGGCCGGACTGATCTTGCCCGAGCCGCTGAGCGCGTCGTAGGCCTTGGCGGCAGCCGCCATGTCGCCCGCACCAGACGCCGCAGCGATGCGCATGCGTTCGATCAGGTAGGTCTCGCTCGCCGTCTTGTTGGACACGGCTTCGGCGTCGTGCACCTTGACCAGCGCCTCCTTGAACTTCTGCGCCTTGATGAGGTTCTGCGCTGCTTGCAGCGGCGTGCCGACTTCGGGGCGAACGGTGTCTTGCGCGCTGGCCGCAGCGGCAATCAGCGCAACCGCGAGCGCGGCGATTCGAAGGGTGTGTCGCATGAGGCTACTTCGCAAACTGCTCGTTGCCGACCATGCCGAGCTTGGTCACGCCCAGGCGCTGCGCCGCAGCCATCACCGCCGCGACATTCTTGTACGCGACCAGCTTGTTCGGCCGCAGGTGCACTTCGGGCTGGTCGGGCTGGGCGGCGGTGGCGGCGAGCCTGGATTCGAGCGCAGTCTGGTCGGCCAGGGTCTCGCCGTTCCAGAGCACCGTGCCGTCGAAGTCGACGTCGATCGTGATCACGATCGGTGGGGTGGTGGGCGGCGGCGGGTTGCCGGCCGGCATGTTCAGGTTGACCGAGTGCAGTTGCACCGGAATGGTGATGATCAGCATGATGATCAGCACCAGCATCACGTCGATCAACGGCGTGGTGTTGATGTCCATCATCACTTCGTCTTCGCCCGAGCCGCCCGAGCCGAGGTTCATTGCCATGGAGTGTCCTCAGCCTTTCGCGGGCGGTTCGGTGACAAAGCTGATCTTCAGAATGCCCGCCCGCTGGCACGCGAACACCACCCGCCCGATCGATTC
>JANOVJ010000004.1:0-7637 GCA_031417295.1 bacterium
CCGGTGGCGGTGGCGGTGTTGGTGGGATCGGCGTTCGGGCCGGCCGTGGCGGTGGCGTTGCCGCCGACGCCGCCGGCACCCCCCGAGGCGCCGGGAACGGCGCCTGAGGTGCCAGCCGTCCCGGCCGTACCGTTGGTGGTGACCGTCGCTGCGAACGCTGAACTGATCGACGCCGACAGCACCAGCGGCACCAGCGATGCCCCGACGATGGCGTTGCCGAACTTGCGCGCTGCGCTGTGCTTGCTGTTCTTGCTCATGAGAACTCCAATTCCGATTGGACAAATTCGACAGATTCGACGACTTTCCGGCTTCGCGCCGGGCTGCGGCGTGACAAACGACCGCTTCTTGCAGAGGGCCTCCATTCGGCAAGCCCTTGCTTCCCGGGTCAACCCCCCAACTCGACTGCGGGTTACTACCAGACCGCCGATCGGTTGCTTTCGGCCTGTCGGCGCGCGCTGCACACTGTCGCCCGGTTCTGGCACGTCGTCGCAGGCCGCTGGGCGCAGGCCCGGGTGCTGCGTACAGTGCACTCCGAACGACACTGCGAACACGCTTCCGATGAACCCCACCTTCGCCGCCCCCGGGGGCCCGCCCCCCACCCGTTGGCAGCGCCTCAAGGCCGCCAGCGTGCGCTGGTTCCACGCCTACGCCACCTGGCTGGTGAGCATCACCTGGAAGCGCTTTTTCGTGCTCGCCGTGCTGCTGCTGATCGGCGTCGCGATCTTGCAGGACCTGCCGCCCTTCACCTGGCGCATGTCGGAAACGATCGAGCACGTGACACCCAAGGCGCCGACGCCGCCGAAGACGCCCAAACCGCCGAAACCGGCGATCGCGATCGACGCGCCGGTGCACTACGACGTGACGATCGACCGCAACGGCATCCGCATCCGCCCCGGCAGCGCGGCGGCGAGTGCGGCCTCGGGCGTGGCCGGGATGGCGGCCAGTGCCGCATCGGCTGCGGCGCAGCACGGGCTGCCGTCGATCTCGATCGACCTGCCGCCCGGCGCCAAGACGGAGGAGATTCGCCAGGCCATCGAAGACGCACGCGAGGCGCTGGAAGGGGCCGCCGCCGACGCCAAGGAAGCCGCAGCCGATGCCGCGCAGGCGGCCGCCGATGCGGCAGAGGCCGCGGCCGACCTGCGCCCGCAAACCCGCATCCGCGTGATGCGCCTGGGCGAGCCGCTGGTGCCGCTGGCGCTGCTGTTCATCCTTGCGTCGATCATCGTCAAGATCAACTACAAGGGCCGCCTGCAGGCCGAAGTGAAGGCTGCACAGGCGACCGAGACGGCCGAGTCCGAGGCGCTTCGGCGCCAGGTGATCGAAGCCCGCATGGCGGCGATGCAGGCGCAGGTCGAGCCGCACTTCCTGTTCAACACGCTGGCCTCGATCGACCACCTGATCGAGACCGACCCGCCGCGCGCCAGCAAGATGCAGAAGAACCTGATCGCGCTGCTGCGCGCCAGCATGCCCACGCTGCGCGAGGCCGACACCAACCTCGGGCGCGAACTCGCGGTGATCCGGCCGTACCTCGAAATCCTGAAGGTGCGGATGGAAGAACGCCTGCAAACCGATCTGCGCGTGAGCGACGGGCTGCTCTCGGCCGAGTTCCCGCCGATGATGCTGCAATCGCTGGTGGAAAACGCCATCAAGCACGGGCTCGAACCCAAGGCCGAAGGCGGCACGCTGAAGGTCGCGGCCGAGATCGTTCACGGCAAGCTGGCGGTGAGCGTGGCCGACACCGGGCTCGGCTTCGGCGTGGCGGCCACCGCCGGCACCGGCGTGGGCCTGGTCAACATCCGTGAGCGGCTGCAATTGCTGTACGGCAACCGGGCCCAACTCACGGTGGCCGAGAATCCGGGGGGCGGCACGGTGGTAACGATCACCGTGCCCTATCTCTCGAAGGCGCAATCTGGAGGTGCGGCATGAAAAGAACGTTTCTCGCGCTGCTGCTGATCGGGCTGCTGTGTGCGGCCGGGCTGGCCGCGCTGTGGTTTGCGCTCGGCGCGCCGGCCGATGGCGTTCACCTGGTCATCAACGACCATGAGGTGAACCTGGCCGACCTGAGCGGCTGGCACGCCGCGGCCGGTGGCATGGGCGTGCTGCTGGCGGTGTGCCTTGCGGCCGTGGTGCTGCCGCTGGCGCTGTTGCTCGGCCTGCTGCTGCCGTTGTTGCTGGTGCTTGCCCTGGTGCTGCTGATCGTGGGGGCGGCGCTGGGCATGGGCACGCTGGCGCTGTCGCCGGTGCTGCTGCCGTTGCTGCTGCTGTGGTGGCTGTGGCGGCGCTCGCAGCGCGCCGCGCCCGCCACCCGCCCGGTCGCGGGCGGCCCGGCCCTCGACGCCTGAACCCGATGCGCGCCCTGATTGCCGACGACGAACGCCTGATGCGCGAGCAGTTGCGCGCGCGGCTGGCCGAAGTCTGGCCCGAGCTAGACATCGTGGCCGAGGCGCGCAACGGCATCGAGGCGGTGGAGATGACGGCGCAGCTGCACCCCGAGTTGGTGTTCCTCGACATCCGGATGCCGGGCATGACCGGCGTCGACGCGGCACGCCAGATCGCGCAGCTGCCCACTGACGACGCCTGGCCCGGCTGCGAGATCGTGTTCATCACCGCCTACGATCAATACGCGGTCGAAGCCTTCGAGCAGGGCGTGGTCGATTACGTGTTGAAGCCGGCCGAGCGTGAGCGCTTGCAGGTCACGGTCGATCGCATCAAGAAGCGTGTGGCGCAACGCGAGGCAGCGCAAGGCGATACGCCCGAGACCTCGCCCGCCGCACTGGAGCAACTGCTCACCCGGCTGGCCGCGCAACTCAACCCCGGCACGGCGAACCACCTGAAGTGGGTGCAGGCCACGGTGGGCCAGAGCATCCAGATGATTCCGGTCGAAGACGTGCTGTTCTTCATCAGCGACGAGAAGTACACGCGGGTGCAGACGGCGCAGATCGAGGCGCTGATCAGGAAGCCGATCAAGGAGTTGCTGGACGAGCTGGACCTGAACCTGTTCTGGCAGATTCACCGCTCGACGCTGGTCAACACCAAGGCGATTTCCGGGGTGAGCCGCGACCTGCGCGGGCGCCAGCTGGTGAGCGTGAAGGGGCACCCGGAGAAGCTCGAAGTGAGCCGCAGCTTCGCGGGGCTGTTCAAAGGCATGTAGCCAGGGCGGTCGCGGTCAACGCGGCAAAGTCAAGGCGGGCACCAGCCCCGAAACCCTGACCATCGGCTCAGGAGTGCCTTGCATCGCCCCCCCCGCTGGGAATTTGTACTGCGGCGCTGCCCGGACTAGTATGGCGAGGTTCATCAACGGCCCAGTCGTGTCCGAGTAATTCGAGCGCACCGCCCTGCGAAACGCGCTGATCGGAGCGACTTGGGGCGGGTTCGAGACGAACGGTTTAGACCGGATGCGTGATCGCTTGATTTGGAACCAGGGAGAACTCAATCGTGAACTTCATAAAACATTCCATCCGGCACTTGTTCATGACTGTATGCTTTCTCGGGGCTTCTCATCTTCTGATGGACGACGCCGAAGCAGCACCCTGTAGTATTCGATTGGTCTCCGTCGTCGCACATCTTGATGATGACCTGCTATTTATCAATCCGGAGATAATTGATGCCTTTGACAAAGGTGGATGTACTACCACAGTGCACGTTATTGGCGGCGGCGGCGGCACGGACATGGATACCGTTTGCTACAGAGAAGAAGGTCTGCGCAAGGCTTACGCTCGTATGGCGAATGTGCCGAACATCTGGACATCTGCAAACGTTCAGTTTGCTGGCAAATTTGTGACTCAGATGACTTTGGATGCCAATCCCAAAGTGACATTTCTTGAATTGAGGCTGCAGGGCGGAAGTCCCCGGGGAGGGTCGCCGTTACAAAATCTATGGGAGTTCAAAGTCGACACCACGACTTCTCAAAGCGGTACAGCCGGACAACCCAGATTTGCAAATTGTGAAAAAGGAGTTGCAAACACCTATACCCGCGATGAGCTCAAGGCCACGTTGCTTGGCATCCTGCAAGATCGCAAAGCCACAAGGCTGTCTACGTTGAACCCGGATACAACACCCTGGCTTGAACACCCAGATCATATTTACGCTGCCCGTCTCACCCGTCAAGCGGCCAAGTTGCTGAGCAAAAATATTCGGATAAATTATTATGAAACCTACCCGACGGCATCGCGGCCCCCGACAATCCTGGGGGAAAAACTACTGAGAAAGAGGGACATAGCCGCGACCTACTTCTCATTCGCCCCGGAATTTGGCATCTATACTGAACACCACTGGAATGGCAACTGGGTACCCAGAAGCTATAAGTGGACGGGTCATGTGCATGACGACAGCCCTGATTGGCAGCCGCGTGCGTTCGAACTTGCCAACGTGTTAACGACACAATGCCTGACATCCGCTGGCTTGAATTTAGCCCCATCCGTGGCGGCATGCACCGGAACATCTGCCCAACAATGGGCGTATCGCCCCAACGGAGTTGCTGCGGGATCTGTCGGTAACGTTCAGCTTGTTAGTTCCAGCAATAACTGCATCGAATACGGTGGCACAGGATTCTTGGAGGTGCCGTGTTCAGCGACTGCCAATCAATATTGGTCTCCATGGGATTTCGGCATAGTAAGAGCGCCAGGTTGGCAGGGCTTTGACGGTGACGGCCCCCCTTCTACCAGCCTCCCCGGCAATAGTTGCCTCAGTGTGGAGAGCGGCTCTGTGCTCACGGTCTCCAGCACATGCAATTCCGCAGCTTCCCGCTGGGCGCCAACGGGTGACAGTACTTTTCATGATTTGCGCCAAGAGAATGCGCTGGTCGATGATTTTACCGGCGATGGCAATGCAGATATTCTGATTGTTCAACGTCCGGGCGGACTCGGACAATTTGATCCGGGTTTCAACGTTCTACTGAAAGACCAGGCTACCGGTACAACTTCAGTCTGGTATCAGAGTTCAGTCATGGTGCCTTGGAATGTGGTTGATGCCAGCCCCCCGGCTGGGGTGGTAGTCGGTGATCATCCATGTGCTATCGGTGGCCTGTGCTTCGACAGCTCTCGTTTCCTTAGCGGGGATTTCGATGGTGACGGCAAGGCCGATTTGATGATCGCAAGCCCGTACCAGAACGGCACCGCCTTCTGGTTGCTTGCAAGTGACGGGGCCAAATTCAATGCTCCTGTGCTCTGGAAGCAAACATCCGCCACTTGGAGCCCGACGTCGGCACAACAGTATGTCAGTGCCGACTTTACGGGCGACGGCAAGGCCGATGTACTAATCGCCCAGCGTCGAAGCGATCGCGGTCTGGATCTGTGGGTACTTCGGAGTACTGGCCAGACAAGCGCCGATCCTGAATTGTGGTGTGAGGCCACCAATATGTCGGCTTCGGCGAATCTGAAGCCTGCAAAACTTCATGCCGGGGACTTGAGGTCCGATCTGCTTGCGTTTGAAAACGGGTCGCCGACATTGAGGATCAGGCAGATACTTAATACGGGATCGGCCTTCACCAGCTTGGGCGGCAAAAAGTTCGGTCCCCTGGAATACCTTTCTTCAAAGCCAGTTGTTGCCGATGTCGATGGCGATGGCTTATCCGATGTTATTGTTCTGCATAAAAGGAGCGATGGGGCCGATATCAATGTCTGGCAGATGCTCACCAACAATACCAGCTTGTCCGGGCCAGGTTACCTTGGCACAATAAATCACACCGCGTGGGCGGATCAGATTCCGTACGCCATGCGCCGAAACTCACAAAATCCTTGGCTCGCAATGGTTTCCAGACCAAATACAGCGTATATCCCTTCTGAGGGCGGCTCGCAGACAACCTACTATTGGCGGCTGGGAGGAGTAAATCTTTACACGCATCCCTTGAGCAGCGGGGTATTTGACAGCGCGGGTATCGATCAAGGCAGCATCACTTCGCCTGTGAATTCGCTGTACTTTCAAGACATATTGCGTGTTGAAAGACTCCGCAAATAAAACCAATTTGGTCGGCATTGCAAACCGGCGGCGGGCCGCGCTTGCTCGCCCTTACCCCGCCGTCCACAACCCGTTCACCCCGCGCGCCCGGCCCAGCGCTTCCAGCGCTTCCAGAATCTGCGGCAGGCGGCGCTTCCACGGGCCGCGGCCGGTGAAGGCAGCGGCGATGGCTTCGACGCCGACCGGCCGCGCGGCCAGCGCGAGCGTGTCGGCCACGCCGCGCATCTGCTCGGGCAGCGTGTTCGGCCACGGGCGGCGGGCTGGTGCGGTGCCGAGGTCGGCGGCCGCGCCGGGCTGGCGGCCCGGCTTCGCGGGCGGCGATGCGGTGGTGCCATCGTCGGTGGCGTCGTCGTCGATGCCGAGGTCCATCTCGTCCTGCGTCGCTGCCTGTGGCGCGGGCGGCGCAGCCGCTTGGTTGCGCAGCGCCGGGTCTTGAAACGCGGGGCGCAGCCAGCGCACCAGGCCGCGCGCTTCTTCGGCGGCGCGCTCGGCGTTCAGGGCCACCAGGCGCAGCAGCAATTGTTCTTCGGCCTCGGCCTGCGCGGCGGGCTTTTCGGGCCAGGGCAGCGTGCCGCCGGGCTGGCCGACGAGGGCCGGCGCCAGGTCGGCCCAGCCGTAGGCCTGCAACACCAGCGCGTCGAGTGAATCGTGCAGTTCGGCGAGCACGCTGACGAGGCCATTCGTGTGCGTGACGCGCTCCTTCGGCGACAGCGCGCGGCCGAGGCGCAGCGCGTCGAGCACGTTGTACATGTCGGTCAGCGTGAGGGAGCCGTGGGCGGCTTGTTGGCCGGCTGACGAGCCGTGCGCTTGCAGCACACGGCGGCGGTGGGCGTCGAGTTCTTCGGCGAGGGCGGCGATCTGGGCAGCGAGGTCGGGCTGATCGGCAAGGTTCGGAAACGGGAACGGCTCGAAGCAGCGTGTCTTGTTATAGCGCGGGTCGTTGCCGACGCCGAGCCGGCCACCGGCCCGCAAGGCCCACTGCACATGCACGCGGCTCGACAGCAGGCCAAGGTGCTCAGCCCCCGCTGTGGCGATGGTCAACAGCGCCTGGTCCGCAAGGGTCGTGTTGGGCACGAACTGAAACACGCGATGTCGCGCAGTGATCGCCGTGGCGACGTATCGCGGCAGCCCAGCCAACGCGGCCCGCATGGCCGGCTGGTTCTCGCCGAAGAGCCACCAGTTCTTGCGGTACGACTCGCGCGGGTTCTGATCTCGCTCAGGCTTCGCCCGATTCAGAAGCCATTGATAGACCGCAGGGAACTTCGTTCGGAGCTGTTCGTCGGTGAGTCCGTGGGTGTCCAACGCGAGCACGCCACGTGGGCGATCCGCCAAATCCTTGCCGTTGCGAAATGGCTTCGCAATAGCCGCCGCACCAAGCTCGTTCACCTCTTCATCAGTGACCAGAAAGCCCGGCGCGAGAAGCTGCACGCCGCGATTGCCAAGCCCTTCGTTGGAACGCAGCGCGTTTGCGGCTGCGACGTTCGAGCCCACCCGCAAGTCCGCATGAATCACCCCGCGTCGCGCACCGAACGCGACCTCCGAACTGCCATCGGCCAGCGGCGTCTCGCGCACGACGCTCAGCAACTCGCCCTCGCCCGCCCTGGCCGCGCCCACCGTCATGCTGATGCGCACCGACGCGTCGCCGGCCGCATCCACCCACGGATGGTCGGCAATCGCGTAGA
>JANOVJ010000005.1:0-1526 GCA_031417295.1 bacterium
ACCGGCAAGCCCAAGGGCGTGGTCCATGTGCACGGCGGCTACACGGCCGGCGTCGCCCACACCATGAAGATCGCCTTCGACGCGCGGCCGGGCGACGTGGTCTATGTCGTTGCCGACCCGGGCTGGATCACCGGCCAGAGCTACATGCTGAGCGCGACCATGACGACCCGCTGCACCGGCGTGCTCGGCGAGGGCGCACCCACGTTCCCGCATGCCGGGCGCTACGCTTCGATGATCGAGCGCTACGGCGTACGCATCTTCAAGGCCGGCGTCACCTTCCTGAAAACCATCATGGCCGACGCGCAGAACGCGCGCGACGTGCGCCAGTACGACCTGTCCAGCCTGCGCGTGGCCACCTTCTGCGCCGAGCCGACCAGCCCGGCGGTGCAGCAGTTCGGGATGGACCTGATGACGCCGAACTACATCAACAGCTATTGGGCGACCGAGCACGGCGGCATGGTCTGGACCCACTTCTACGGCAACGCCGACTTCCCGCTGCAGGCCGACGCGCACACCTACCCACTGCCGTGGATTGCCGGCGATGTGTGGGTCGAAGACGCGGAGGCCAAGCGCACCACCTTCACGCCCTGGCAACGCGACGCGGCGGCCGGCGGCGTGGCCTGGCGCCGCGCCGCGCTTGACGAGAAGGGCGAGATCGTGATCGCCGCGCCGTATCCGTACCTGGCGCGCACGGTGTGGGGCGACGCGGCGAACTTTCGCGTCGAGACGGGCGCCGATGGCGGCGTCCGCGTGCAGCCCGCCTGGCGCGGCGACGGCGAGCGATGGGCTTCTACTTACTGGAAGCGCTGGCGCGGCGCCTGGGCCTACACCCAGGGCGACTTCGCCGTCAGTTACCCCGACGGCAGCTTCAGCCTGCACGGCCGCAGCGACGACGTGATCAACGTCAGCGGCCACCGCATGGGCACCGAAGAGATCGAAGGCGCGATCCTGCGCCACAAGGCGCTCGACCCCGACAGCCCGGTCGGCAACGTCATCGTCGTTGGCGCGCCGCACCGCGAGAAGGGGCTGACGCCGCTGGCCTTCGTCAAGCCCGCGGCAGGGCGCAAGTTGACCCAGGACGACCGGCGCCGCCTGGCCGACCTCGTGCGTTCCGAGAAGGGCGCCGTGGCCGTACCCGCCGACTTCATCGAAGTCAGCCAGTTCCCCGAAACGCGCAGCGGCAAGTACATGCGGCGCATGGTCCGCGCGCTGGTCGAAGACAGCGAGGTCGGCGACCTCTCGACGCTGAAGAACCCGGAGTCGATCGACGAGCTGCAACGCGTCGTGGGCGAGTGGAAGCGCAAGCAGCAACTGGCCGACGAACAGCAGATGTTCGAGCGCCACCGCTACTTCACGGTCCAGTACAACCATGCCGGCGGGTCGCAGCGCGTGGCCACGGTCACAGTGACCAACCCGCCGGTGAACGCGCTCAATGAACGCGCGCTGGATGAGCTGACGGTGGTGGTCGAGCACCTGTCGCGTCGCGACGACGTGGTCGCCGTGGTCTTCACCGGCCAGGGCACGGC
>JANOVJ010000006.1:0-5829 GCA_031417295.1 bacterium
CGCCGGGCTCGACCAGATCAGCACCTACCGGAAAATGATCATCTACGAGCGCCCGGGCGACCGCTTCATGGTGCTGCTGTCGGCCGGCAATCTGTCGATCTCGCAGTCGGTGCGCGAGATTCTTCAGGTGGAAAAGGTCGACAACGGCGACCTCCCGCCGATCACGATCTGGAACGCAACCAGCATGTTCGACGCCGTGCGCGTGCTCGGCGCCGCGGTGCGCCGCGTGCGCGACGAAGACGGGCCGTCGCTGAAGGCGGCGGGCATCGACTTCAATGCCTCGCTGATCTTTGGCGGCCAGATCGGCAACGAGGCAATGCGCCTGTTCCTCGTCTATTCGGCCGGCAACTTCATCGAGGCGACGCGCGAGACGCCGTACTTCCAGGTCGGCGAAAGCAAGTACGGCAAGCCCATTCTCGACCGCGTGATCACACCGGCCACGCCGCTGGAAGAAGCCGCCAAGTGCGCGCTGGTGTCGATGGATTCGACCCTCAAATCCAACCTTTCGGTCGGCCTGCCGCTGGACCTGGTGGTCTACAAGGCGGGCGCGTTGCAGAGCGAGCAGATCGTCTGCATCGACGACCGCAACCCGTACTTCTCGATGATCCACGACACCTGGGGCCAGCGCCTGCGCCAAGTGTTCGAAGGCATCGACGACCCGCAGTGGAACGGCGGACAGGCTGAGCATCCGTTGTGCGTCGGGTCGAGCCGCTTCGAGGCGATGCGCAAGATCGCGCATCCTGGGGAGAGGATTGTCTAGGTCGGTGAAAGTTGGTGAAGTCACCACTCGCTGCAGCCGGAAGCGGGGTCGCCGACTGCGTTCAGCCAATTCTTATTCCCTCCGTCGGCGACCCCACTCCCGGCTGGTGTTGGGGTTCGCGAACTTTCGCGAAGACACGACGCCGCTGGCGAAGCCGTGTTCGGGTGCCAGCCTACGTGAACAAGAATTGGCTGAACGGAGTCGGGCACCCGAACACGGCTTTGCCCATCACCAGCTCTCCGCGAGCGAGACATCACCGTTGAACCCGCCACCCGCCATCGTCTTCTCGCACGCCAACGGCTTTCCGGCCGGCACCTACCGCGTCCTCTTCGAGGCCTGGCGCGCCGCAGGCTACCGGGTGCACGCCATCGAAAAGTACGGGCATGACCCGCGCTTTCCTGTCACCAGCAACTGGCCGCACCTGCGCGATCAATTGCTCCATGTGGTCGAGCGGGAAGCCGCGCGACCGGTCTACCTGGTTGGGCATTCGCTCGGCGGCTACCTGAGCGTGCTGGCCGCGTCGCGCCGGTCGGAATGGGTAAGGGGCGTGGTGCTGCTCGACTCGCCGATCCTGGGTGGGTTCAAGTCGCAGGCAGTGCGCTTCGGCAAGCTCACCGGTGCGGTCGAGCGCTTCTCGCCTGGGCGCGTGTCGGTGCGGCGGCGCCAGCACTGGCCCGATGCGGACGCGGCCCACGCGCACTTTGCCGCCAAGCCGGTGTTTGCGCGCTGGGCGCCCGCGGTGCTGCGCGACTACATCGCCTGTGGGGTTCAGGTCGTCGGCGCGGCCGAGGGCGCAGGCCACGGCCTCGCGTTCCGGCGCGAAGTCGAAACCTCGATCTACAACACCCTGCCGCACCACATGACCGCGCTGCTGCGCCGGCACCCGCTGCGCTGTCCGGTCGCTTTTGTTGGTGGGACACACTCGGCCGAAAACCGGCAGGTCGGCTTGCGCCCGACCGAACGCCTGACGCATGGCCGGATGAGCTGGCTCGAAGGCTCGCACCTGTTTCCGTTCGAGCAGCCGGCGGCGGCGGCGGCGCAGGTGCTGGACTGGCTGAAACTGTTCGCCGACGGGCCTGACGCTCGGGCCCGCCCCGAGACCCGCCCCGTATAATCGCGCTTTACCACCACGGCATTTTCGAAAGAAGCGTGCCGCATGCAATGACCAAGTTTGTCTTTGTCACCGGCGGTGTGGTGTCCTCGCTGGGCAAGGGCATTGCGTCTGCATCACTGGCTGCGATCCTCGAATCGCGCGGCCTCAAAGTCACCCTCATCAAGCTTGACCCGTACATCAATGTCGATCCCGGCACGATGTCGCCGTTCCAGCATGGCGAGGTGTTCGTCACCGACGACGGCGCCGAGACCGACCTTGACCTCGGCCACTACGAGCGCTACATCACGACGCGAATGACGCGCTCGAACAACTTCACCACCGGGCAGATCTACGATTCTGTGATCCGCAAGGAACGCCGCGGCGAATACCTCGGCAAGACGGTGCAGGTGATTCCGCATGTCACCAACGAGATTCAAGACTACATCCGCCGCGGCGCCGGCATGGGCGCGGCCCAGGAAATGGATGTCGCCATCGTCGAGATTGGCGGCACCGTGGGCGACATCGAATCGCTGCCGTTCCTGGAGGCGGTGCGCCAGATGAGCCTGAAGATGGGGCCCACGAACGCCGCCTTCGTGCACCTGACGCTGGTGCCGTGGATTCCGGCCGCGGGCGAATTGAAGACCAAGCCGACCCAGCACAGCGTGCAGAAGCTGCGCGAGATCGGCATCATGCCCGACGCCCTGCTGTGCCGCGCCGACCGGCCGATCCCCGACGAAGAGCGGGCCAAGATCTCGCTCTTCGCCAACGTGCCCGAGTTCGGCGTGATCTCTGTGTGGGACGCCGACACGGTCTACAAGGTGCCGCGGATGCTGCACTCCCAGGGGCTCGACGAGTTGATCTGCGCCAAGCTGCACCTGCACACCAAGCCGGCCAACCTTTCGCGCTGGGACAACCTGGTGCACGAGGTCGAGCACCCGCAGCACGAGGTGACGATCGCGATGTGCGGCAAGTACACCGAGCTGTCGGACTCTTACAAGTCGCTCAACGAGGCGCTGCGCCACGCCGGCATCCACAACCACGCGCGGGTGACGATCGAGTACATCGATTCAGAAGATTTGACGCAGGCAAATGTCGGCAACCTGGCGCGCTTCGACGCGATCCTGGTGCCGGGCGGCTTCGGCAAGCGCGGCGTCGAAGGCAAGGTCATCGCGGCGCAGTTCGCGCGCGAGCACAAGGTGCCTTACCTCGGCATCTGCTTGGGCATGCAGGTCGCGACGATCGAGTACGCGCGCCACAAGGCGGGGCTGGTGGGCGCCAACAGCACCGAGTTCGAGCCCGCGTCGCCGCACCCGGTGATCGCGCTGATCGAAGAGTGGCAGAACGCCGACGGCTCGATCCAGAAGCGCAGCGCGCAGTCCGACCTGGGCGGCACGATGCGCCTCGGTGCGCAGAGTTCTGACGTGAAGCCGGGCACGCTGGCGCACGAAATCTATGGCGACGTGGTGACCGAGCGCCACCGCCACCGCTTTGAGGCCAACGTCAACTACCTCGACCAACTGACCGCGGCCGGGCTCGTGATCTCGGCGCTGACGCAGCGCGAGAAGCTGACCGAAATCGTCGAGTTGCCGAGGAGTGTTCACCCGTGGTTCATGGGCGTGCAATTCCACCCCGAGTTCAAGTCCACGCCCTGGGGCGGGCATCCGCTGTTCAAGTCGTTCATCGCGGCGGCGCTGAAGCATCAGGCGGAACGCAGTGAGAAGGCAGCGGCGTGAAGCTGTGCGGGTTTGAAGTCGGGCTGACACAGCCGTTCTTCCTGATCGCCGGGCCTTGCGTCGTCGAGTCCGAACAACTGCAGTTGGATGTCGCCGGCACGCTAAAGGAAATCACTGGCGCGCTGGGCATTCCGTTTATCTTCAAATCGAGCTACGACAAGGCGAACCGGTCGAGTGGCGCCACCTTCCGTGGCCCGGGCATGGAACGCGGGCTCGAAATCCTGGCGAAGGTGAAACGCGAGCTTGGCGTGCCGCTGCTGACCGACGTGCACATCGAGGCCGAGATCGCCGCCGTGGCCAGCGTGGTCGACGTGCTGCAAACGCCCGCGTTCCTGTGCCGCCAGACCGATTTCATCCGCGCCGTCGCGCAGTCTGGCAAGCCAGTCAACATCAAGAAGGGCCAGTTCCTCGCGCCCGGTGACATGAAGAACGTGATCGCCAAAGCGCGTGCCGCGGCGAAGGAAAAGGGCTTGCCCGAAGACAGCTTCCTCGCCTGCGAGCGCGGCGCGAGCTTTGGCTACAACAACCTCGTCTCCGACATGCGCTCGCTCGCGATCATGCGCGAGACCGGCGCACCGGTCGTCTTCGACGCCACGCACTCGGTGCAGTTGCCGGGCGGCCAGGGCACGTCGAGTGGCGGCCAGCGCGAGTTCGTGCCGGTGCTGGCGCGCGCAGCGGTGGCCGTGGGCGTGGCGGGCCTCTTCATGGAAACCCACCCCGACCCGGCCAACGCGATGAGCGACGGGCCCAATGCGGTGCCGTTGAAGCACATGAAGGCGCTGCTCGAAACGCTGCTGGCGCTGGACCGCGTGACGAAGCAGAACGGCTTTCTCGAGAACGACTTCCAGCCCTGAGCGGCAACGCCACGCCAGACCCTCGCACCATGAGCGCCTACATCATCGCCGACGTGACGATCACGAACGAAGAACAGATGAAGGAGTACCGCGTCTGGAGCTCTCGCGCGATGCAGGAGCACGGCGCTGAAGTCGTGGTCCGTGGCGGCGCTGTCGAGCCGCTCGAAGGTGGCTGGGTGCCGCAGCGCGTGGTGGTGCTCAAGTTCGCCAGCCTGGCCGCCGCGCGCGCCTACTACGACAGTGAAACCTACAGCCATGCCCGCAAGGTGCGCGAAGGCGCGGGCCACATCCGCATGTTCGCCGTCGAAGGCGTGAATTGAAATGAAACCCCCAAGCTCACTGCGTTCGCGGCCCCCCGAGGGGGCGCCTCAGTACCTTCGGGCGGCCGAGCGGTACTGAGAATCCCTGACCCCACCAGAAAGCCAAACAAATGAGTGCGATCGTAGACATCGTCGGCCGCGAGATCCTCGACAGCCGCGGCAACCCCACCGTCGAGTGCGACGTGCTGCTCGAATCGGGCGTGATGGGCCGCGCGGCCGTGCCCTCGGGCGCGTCCACCGGCTCGCGCGAGGCCATCGAGCTGCGCGATGGCGACAAGTCGCGCTACCTCGGCAAGGGTGTGCTGAAGGCCGTCGAGCACGTGAACACCGAAATCTCCGAAGCCGTGCTCGGCCTCGACGCGAGCGAGCAGGCCTTCCTTGACCGCACGCTGATCGACCTCGACGGCACCGACAACAAGCGCCGCCTCGGCGCGAACGCCACGCTCGCCGTGAGCATGGCCGTCGCGCGCGCCGCGGCCGAGGAATCCGGCCTGCCGCTGTACCGCTACTTCGGCGGCTCGGGCGGGATGCAGATGCCGGTGCCGATGATGAACGTCATCAACGGCGGCGCACACGCGAACAACAATCTCGACTTGCAGGAGCTGATGATCATCCCGGTCGGCGCGCCGAGCTTTCGCGAGGCGGTGCGCTACGGCGCCGAGGTGTTCCATGCGCTGAAGAAGATCATCCACGACAAGGGCATGAGCACCGCGGTCGGCGACGAAGGCGGTTTCGCGCCGACGGTGGCCAGCCACGAAGCGGCCATCCAGCTGATCCTGGAAGCGATCGACAAGGCCGGCTTCACCGCCGGCACGCAGGTCGCGCTCGGCCTCGACTGCGCGGCGAGCGAGTTCTACAAGGACGGCAAGTACGTGCTGAGCGGCGAAGGCCTCACGCTCTCTGCCAGCGAGTGGACCGACATCATGGCGACCTGGGTCGACAAGTACCCGATCATCAGCATCGAAGACGGCATGCATGAAAGCGACTGGGACGGCTGGAAGCACCTCACGCAGCAGCTCGGAGCGAAAGTGCAACTCGTCGGCGACGATCTGTTCGTCACCAACACGAA
>JANOVJ010000007.1:0-1833 GCA_031417295.1 bacterium
GCGCCGCCCGCCGAGCACCAACGGGCGAGCTGCCTGCGGCGCGACGAGACGCGCCTGTTGCAAGGCGTCGGCGGCCGTTTCGGCCTGCTGCTGCGCCTCGGCTTCGTCGGCGATCTCGCACCAGTAGTGGGCGATGCGCGACGCGAACGAAGCGGTGCCGCTCAGTTCGAGCTTGCGCGCGACTTCGATCGCGGCCCGCCAGTCGCGCGAGCGCTCGTACAACGAGAGCAGCGCGAGCTGTGCGTCGGTGTCGAAGCTGCCGCCTTCGAGCGCGCGGTAGGCCTGCTCAGCGCGGTCGAACAGGCCGGCCTTCATGAAGTCTTGCGCCAGCGCGTCTTGTGCCCGTTCGCGCAGAGCCGGCGGCAGATCGGCCCGCTTCAGCAGATATTCGTGAACCCGCACCGCCCGCTCGTATTCGCCGCGGCGGCGGAACAGGTTGCCAAGCGCGAAGTGCAGGTCGGTGCTGTTCGGGTCTTGCTGCACGGCTTCGATGAAGGCGTCGATCGCCTTGTCGTGCTGTTCGTTCAAGAGCAGGTTCAGGCCCTTGAAATACGCCTGCGGCGTTTCGCGCTGCTCGCGCTTGACCTGGCGCACGTCGATGCGCGAGGCCAGCCAGCCGAGCGCGAACGCCACCGGCAGGCCGAGCAGCAGCCACTGCAGTTCAAGGTCCATCGCGCGGCGGCAAGTCGGGCAGCGGCGCGGGCGCGCCTGGGGCCGGCGCGTTCGGCAGCGCGGGTTCGGGGCGGTGGCGCCGCGCCACCCGGCGATGGCGCCACCAGCTCGGCACCATGGCGAGCACGCCAAACGCACAGCCGAGCATGAACGCGCCGAGCACGATGAACACCATCGGCGCGCGCCATTCCTGGCCGAAGAACCACTTGACGCTGGCGGTTTGCTGGTTGTTCAGCGCGAAGGCGAACAACGAAAAGAAGATGGCGGCCCGGAACAGCCAGACGAAAATGCGCATCGCGTCCCCCTGGCGGATTCTAGGCGGGCGAAGCCGGCGCCATTCGTGGCCGCCGTGCGCTCGTCACCCTTCGCTGCGGGCCGAGGCGAGGGCCGGTTCGTCGAGTGGCAAATGCGCATCGACGGCCTCGCGCAAGGCCTTGCCCGGCTTGAAATGCGGCACCAGCTTCTCGGGGATCACGACCTGCTCGCCCGAGCGCGGATTGCGCCCGACACGCGGCGGCCGGCGGTTGATCGAGAAGCTGCCGAAGCCACGGATCTCGATGCGGTGCCCACGCGCCAGCGCGTCGCTCATCGCATCGAGGATCGTCTTGACCGCGAACTCGGTGTCACGGTGCGTCAGTTGGCTGAAGGATTCAGCCAACTGCGCCACCAGGTCGGAACGAGTCATGCCGCAGGCGGGGGCAAGCTCAGGCGTTGCCGTCCTTCTGCGTGTCGAGCTTGGCGCGCAGCAGCGCACCCAGGCTCGTCGTGCCGGCGTTCTCACGCTCGGAGGTCTGCGACAGGCGCTGCATCGCTTCCTGGTTGTCGACGTTGTCCTTGGCCTTGATCGACAGTTGGATCGAGCGCGTCTTGCGATCGACCGTGAGGATCAGCGCCGAGACTTCGTCGCCTTCCTTCAACACGTTGCGCGCGTCTTCGACGCGGTCACGGCTGATTTCGGAGGCGCGCAGGTAGCCCGTCACGTCGTCGTTGAGCTGGATCTCGGCGCCACGCGCATCGACGGTCTTGACCTTGCCCGTCACCGTCATGCCGCGGTCGTTGACCGTGGTGTAGCTGGTGAAGGGGTCGCTGTCGAGCTGCTTGATGCCGAGCGAAATGCGCTCGCGCTCGACGTCGATCGCCAGCACCACGGCCTCGACTTCC
>JANOVJ010000008.1:0-2193 GCA_031417295.1 bacterium
CCTTGCCCTTGTGCTGCACGGTCTGCACCGACTCGACGTCGACCTTGAACATCAGTTCGACAGCCGCCTTGATCTCAGGCTTGGTCGCGTCACGCAGCACCTTGAACAGCACTTGGTTGTGCATCTCGGCGACCATCGTGCCCTTTTCGCTGACGATCGGCGCAACCAGCACTTGGGCCAGCCGGCTTTCGTTGAATTTCTTGCCCTGGAGCGCGCTCATGACAGCATCTCCTTCAATTGCTCGATCGCGGCCTTCGTCACCAGCACTTTCTTGTAGTGCACCAGCGACAGCGGATCGGCGTAACGCGGCTCGACCACCAGCACGTTGGCCAGGTTGCGCGACGCGAGCAGCAGGTTCTCGTCCACGACGTCGGAGATCACCAGCACCGAAGTCAGGCCCATGGCCTTGAACTTGGCGGCCAGCGCCTTGGTCTTGGGCGAATCGACGGTGATCGAATCGACCACCGCGAGGCGGCCTTCACGCGCCAACTGCGAAAAGATGGCCGCCATGCCGGCGCGGTACATCTTCTTGTTGACCTTGTGGGTGAAGTTCTCGTCCGGGCTGTTCGGGAAAATCCGGCCGCCTCCACGCCACAGCGGCGACGAAGTCATGCCGGCGCGTGCGCGACCGGTGCCCTTCTGGCGCCACGGCTTCTTCGTGGAGTGTTTGACCATCGTGCGGTCCTTCTGGGCCCGCGTGCCTTGGCGCGCATTGGCCTGGAAGGCAACGACGACCTGGTGCACCAGCGCTTCGTTGTAGTCGCGCGCGAACACGGTATCGGGCGCATCGACCTTCGAGGTGGACTGGCCTTGATCGTTCAGGAGCTCGAGTTGCATCACTTGGCTCCTTTGGTGACAGCGGCCTCGGCAGCCGGCTTCGCGGCACGGGCCTTGACGGCCGGGCTGACGACCACATGGCCGTTCTTTGCGCCCGGCACTGCACCGCGCACCAGCAGCAGCTGACGGGCTTCGTCGATACGCACGATATCGAGGTTTTGCACCGTCTTCGTCACATCGCCGCGGTGGCCGGACATCTTCTTGCCGGGGAACACGCGGCCAGGGTCTTGCGCCATCGAGATCGAGCCCGGCACGTTGTGCGAACGGCTGTTGCCATGCGACGCGCGCTGCGAGCTGAAATTATGGCGCTTGATCGTGCCGGTGAAGCCCTTGCCGATGGACGTGCCCTGCACGTCTACCACCTGTCCGACAGCGAACAGGCCCACCGGCACTTGCGAACCGGGCGTGTAGCCAGCGGCCACGTCGGCCGCAACTCGGAATTCCTTGAGGACAGTGCCAGCCTCGACGCCTGCTTTTGCAAGGTGGCCCGCATCGGGCTTGCTGACGCGCGAAGCTTTGCGCGTACCAAACGCCACCTGAAGGGCGCTGTAGCCGTCGTTCTCTTCGGTCTTGACCTGGGTCACGCGATTGTTGGACACGTCAAGCACAGTCACCGGAACGGCGTCGCCGTCGTCGGTGAAGATGCGCATCATGCCCACCTTGCGGCCCAGCAATCCGAGACGATTGCTAAGACTCATGGTTTTTCTCCAGCCCCTGCACCGTGAGATGCTCAGAGCCTTTGTTTCGAATGCCCGACATCGATTGGCCGGGCTGACTGTTCGCGGTGGCCGGGGCCACCGCGAGCCCACGTCACGCCATCGGCGTGTCGGGGAAAGCCGCAGATTATAGCAGTTGCGCGAGAAGCCGCAACACAGCCATAAGCTTCAGCAGATTCACTGCAGCTTGATCTCGACGTCAACGCCTGCCGGCAGGTCGAGCTTCATCAGCGCATCGACTGTCTTGTCGGTCGGGTCGATGATGTCCATCAAGCGTTGGTGGGTGCGGATCTCGAACTGGTCGCGCGAGCTCTTGTTCACGTGCGGCGAGCGCAGGATGTCGAAGCGCTGCAAGCGCGTCGGCAATGGCACCGGGCCCTTGACGATGGCGCCGGTGCGCTTGGCCGTGTCGACGATCTCTAGCGCCGACTGGTCAATGAGTTTGTAGTCGAACGCCTTGAGGCGGATGCGGATCTTTTGCTTTTGCATGATGGTTCGCCTTACTCGATGATCTTGGCCACGACTCCGGCGCCGACGGTACGGCCGCCTTCGCGGATGGCGAAGCGCAGGCCCTCTTCCATCGCGATCGGGTTGATCAGCTTGACCGTGATGCTGACGTTGTCGCCAGGCATCACCATTT
>JANOVJ010000009.1:0-8063 GCA_031417295.1 bacterium
GAGCGGCTTTCGAATGCGCTTCGATGCGATGAGCGCGGTCGGTGGCCCGTATGCCAAGGCGATCCTCGAGGGCCGTCTCGGCGCGCCGGCGCGCACGGTTGTCAACGCGGTGCCGCTCGAAGACTTCGGCGGCCACCACCCCGACCCGAACCCGGTCAATGCGCACGAGCTGATCGAGCACATGGCGGGCCCCGACGCACCCGACTTCGGTGCTGCGTCCGACGGGGACGCCGACCGCAACATGATCGTCGGCCGCAACTTCCCGGTCGCGCCGTCTGACAGTCTGGCCTTGCTGGCTGCACAGGCCCGGGTGGCGCCGCGCTACCGCAACGGCCTCGCCGGCATCGCCCGCTCGATGCCGACTTCGACCGCGGCCGACCGTGTCGCGCAGGCGCTCGGCATTCCCTGCTACGAAACGCCGACCGGCTGGAAGTTCTTTGGCAACCTGCTCGACGCGGGCAAGGTCAGCCTGTGCGGCGAAGAGAGCTACGGCACGGGCTCCGACCATGTGCGCGAAAAAGACGGCCTCTGGGCGGTGCTGTTCTGGCTCAACATCCTGGCGGCCAACGCGGGCCAGTCGGTCGAGTCGCTGGTGCGGGCGCATTGGGCGCGCTTCGGCCGCAACTGCTATTCACGCCACGACTACGAGGCGGTCGACAGCGCCGCGGCAGACACGCTGATGGCGGCGTTGCGGGCACAGCTGCCAGCGCTGGCCGGGCAGACGCTCGACGGCCAGCGCGTTGCCCTCGCCGACGACTTTGCCTACACCGACCCGATCGACGGCTCGGTCACCACACAGCAGGGAGTGCGGCTCATCTTCGATAGCGGCTCGCGCGTCGTGTTCCGGCTCTCGGGCACCGGTACCGAAGGGGCGACGCTGCGGGTCTACCTCGAACGCTTCGAGGCCGACGTGGCGCAGCACGGCATGGCCGCGCAGACCGCATTGGCGCCGCTGATCGCGATCGCACAACGCGTCGCTCGCATCGAGCACCACACCGGGCGGCGCGAGCCCAGCGTCGTCACCTGAGCGACGCCGCTTTCACAAGGACACGCGATGAAATACGAGCTTGTGAAGCCGGACGATCCGACCGAGGCGCTTGGCGCCTACAGCGGGTACCGAATCCGGCTCGTTGCGCGGCGCGACGACCGGACCGGGCGCTACGCGATCGGCATGTTCTACCGCGGATCGGAGTCGATGCCCGAGCAGACGGTGCCGGTCGCCGCAGCGGCGATGGAAACGCCCGTCGAGGCCCTGGACCTCGGCTACTCACTCGTTGTCAACTGGATCGACCGGATGGACGGGATCGACGTCGAGCGGGAAGGGTGACGAGCCTGACCCCGGCACTGGTCACAACGGTTAGGGCTGCTTCGTTCCCGACCTGACCCGGTTGGCCGCGCTTCCATGCGGGGAGGCCCGTCGAGCGCGATTGTAGGCGACGCTCCGGCGCGGGCCGCCGAGCGAGCGCCCCGTAGAATGAATCCATGAGTTACGTCGTGCTCGCCCGCAAGTACCGCCCTCGCAATTTCGAGGCGCTGGTCGGGCAAGAGCACGTGGTGCAGGCGCTGGCCAATGCGCTGACGCAGCAAAGGCTGCACCACGCCTACCTCTTCACCGGCACCCGCGGCGTGGGCAAGACAACGGTGTCGCGGATCCTTGCCAAATCGCTGAACTGCACCGGCGCCGACGGGCAGGGCGGCATCACCGCCGCGCCTTGCGGGCGTTGCGCGGCGTGCACTGACATCGACAGCGGGCGCTTCGTCGACTACGTGGAACTCGACGCGGCGTCCAACCGCGGTGTCGAAGAGATCACGCGGCTGCTCGATCAAGCGGTCTACAAGCCGGTACTGGGGCGCTTCAAGGTCTACATGATCGACGAAGTTCACATGCTGACCAACCACGCATTCAACGCCATGCTGAAGACGCTTGAGGAGCCGCCCGAGTACCTCAAGTTCGTGCTCGCCACGACCGACCCGCAAAAGGTTCCGCCGACGGTGCTGTCGCGTTGCCTCCAGTTCAACCTGCGCCCGATGGCGCCGCCGACGGTGCAGTCCCATCTGGTGACGGTGCTGGCCTCGGAGGGCATTGCCGCCGAGGCTGGCGCGCTGCGCCTGATCGCCCGCGCGGCCCACGGCTCAATGCGCGACGCGCTGTCGCTGACCGACCAGGCGATCGCCTACGGTGCCGGCGAGCTGCTCGAATCGGGCGTGCGCCAGATGCTCGGCGCCGTGGACCGCAGCCACGCCCGGCGGCTGGTCGACGCGCTCGCGGCCCGCGACGGTGCGGCGCTGGTGGCCGTTGTCGACGGCTTGCGCGCGCTCGGCCTCTCGGCGGGCGGCACGCTCGAAGAACTGGCTGCCCTGCTGCAGCAGATGGCGCTGGCGCAGGCGGTTCCGCAGGCGCTCGATGCGCACGACCCGGAGACACCCGAAGTGGTTCGGCTGGCGGGCTTGATGGCCGCCGATGAGACCCAGTTGCTTTACAGCATTGCACTCCAGGGGCGGGCCGAAATCGGGCTGGCGCCGGACGAGCACAGCGGGCTGGTGATGGTCTTGCTGCGCTGGCTGGCGTTCGCCCCTGCGCCGGTTCGGGCAGAGGCAGCGTCGTCGCCGGTCGCAGCGGCTGGGCGCGTCGCCACGCCAAGCGCCGCCGCGCGCGAAACTGCAACTGCAACTGCACCTGCACCTGCACCTGCCACAGCCGCGCGCGGTTCAGCAGCCATGGTGGTGGCCCGCCCGGCGACGTCGCGCAACGTCGCAATGGCGCCGGAGCCACCGCCGTGGCTCGATGTCCCGCCCGAGGGGGAGTTTGCCGCTGAGCCTTTGCAGGCACGTGACCCTATGCCTGCCCCCCCCGCGGCGCCCTGGGCGGGATCGCTCACGCCCGTGCCCCTGGCGGCAGGCGAAGCACCCGCACCCGCGCCGGTCAGTCTTCAGCCCACGCCGCTCGGCGATCGCTGGGACCGGCAAGTCCGGTCCCTGCTCGAGCGCGGCAGCGTCACCGCCCTGGCGCGCGAGTTGGCCTGGCAGGCGCAGTGCGTGGCCGTGGAGGGTGCGGTGTGGACGCTTCGCGTCGAGCGCGAGTCGCTGCGCGCACCGGCCCAGCGCGACCGGCTGCAGGCCGCGCTCGGCGAGGCGCTCGGCGAGCCGGTGATGCTGCAGATCGAGCTCGGCGCCACCGCCGACACCCCGGCCCGGCGCGACGCGGCCGAGCGTGCGTTGCGCCTGCAGCAGGCTGAACAGATCATCCACGACGACCCCCTGGTGCAGGCGCTGATGCGCCAGTACAGCACCGCCCGCATCGTGCCCGGGTCGGTCAAGGCCCATTGAATTCAAAGGAGCATTTGCCATGATGAAAGGTCAACTCGCCGGCCTGATGAAACAGGCCCAGGCCATGCAGGACAACCTCAAGCGGGCCCAGGAGGAACTGGCCAGCGTCGAGGTCGAGGGCCAGTCGGGCGCCGGCCTGGTCAAGGTCACGATGACGTGCAAGAACGACGTTCGCCGCGTCAGCATCGACCCGAGCCTGCTCGCCGAAGACAAGGACATGCTCGAAGACCTGGTCGCTGCCGCGTTCAACGACGCGGTGCGCCGCGCTGAAGCGGTCTCGTCCGAGAAGATGGGCAAGCTGGCCGGCGGCATGGCTCTGCCGCCGGGTATGAAAATGCCGTTCTAAGGTGACCGAACCGAGCCTTCAAGCGCTGATCGACGCGCTGCGCCGGCTGCCTGGCGTGGGCCTGAAGTCGGCGCAGCGAATGGCGTTTCACTTGCTCCAGCACGACCGGGCCGGGGCGCAGCAGATCGCCGCAGCGCTGCGCTCGGCCGCCGAGCAGGTTCACCATTGCGAGCGCTGCCACACCTTCACCGAGGCCCCGGTGTGCGCGACCTGCCTCGACCCGACGCGCAACGTGCACCAGCTCTGCGTCGTCGAGACCCCGGCCGACCAGGCGGCGCTGGAGCGCACCGGGAGCTACCGCGGCTTGTATTTCGTGCTGATGGGCCGGCTGAGCCCGCTCGATGGCGTGGGTGGGCACGACATCGGCCTGCCCGAACTGCTGGCGCGGGCGAGCGACGGCGTGGTCGAGGAGGTCATCGTCGCGACCAACTTCACCGCTGAAGGCGAGGCCACGGCCCATATCCTCGCCGAGAGCCTCAAGGCGCGCGGGGTGCGCAGCACGCGGCTGGCGCGGGGCGTGCCGATCGGCAGTGAGCTGGAGTACGTCGACCTCGGAACCATCGCCCATGCGCTGGTCGATCGGCGCTAGACGCGGCGTCAAGCGGGGCCGCGCCATCCCCCAGGCCGGCAGCGCCCAGGCGGCCCGGGCCGCCGCTCCTCGAAAGGCCCTCTGCCCATGAACCGGAAAGACTTCAGATTCAATGAGCGCCTGCGCGTGCGTTGGGCCGAGATCGATGCCCAGAAGATCGTCTTCAACGGCCACTACCTGATGTACTTCGACACCGCCGTGGCCGGCTACTGGCGCGCGCTCGCGCTGCCCTACGCGCAGACGATGGCGAGCCTCGGCGGCGATCTGTACGTGCGCAAGGCAACGCTGGAATACCACGGCTCGGCACGCTACGACGACTTGCTCGACGTGGGCTTGCGCTGCGCCCGCATCGGTCACTCGTCGATGGTCTTTTCGGCTGCGGTCTTCCGCGGCGATGAGATGCTCGTCACCGGCGAGCTGGTCTACGTGTTCGCCGACCCGGCCACGCAGTCCTCGCGCCCGGTGCCTCCGGCCTTGCGTGCGGTGCTGCAAGACTTCGAAGCCGGCGAGCCGATGATCGGCGTGCAGGTCGGCAGCTGGGCTGAGCTCGGCACGGCAGCGCAGGCGATCCGCAGCGCCGTCTTCGTCGAGGAACAGAAAGTCCCCGCGGCGATGGAATGGGATGCCGCCGACGCGAGCTGCATTCATGCCGTGGCCCGGAACCGCCTCGGCCTGGCCTTGGCCACCGGCCGCCTGCTCGTTCATGCGCCGGGCGTGGCCCGGATCGGCCGGATGGCGGTGAGCCAGGGCTTGCGCGGCAGCGGCCTGGGCCGGCACGTGCTCGACGCATTGATGCAGGCCGCCCGCGCGCGGGGTGACCGCGAAGTGGTGCTCGATGCGCAGACCTCGGCCGCTTCGTTCTACCGCCGTGCCGGCTTCGCGCCCAGCGGGCCCGAGTTCGAGGAAGTGGGCATCGCCCACATCGAAATGATGCGCATGCTGTGAGCCTGCCGAGCCGCCCCGAGGGCGACCAGCGCAGGGCGCTGTACAGAGGTTGCGCTGTGAGCGCTGCGGCGCGGCGTCAGGCGGGCTCGAAGACCTCGCCATGCCGCGGCCCGGCTGTCAGTGGGGCGAGCGCTTCGGCCGCGCGTTCGATCTCGGCTTGCAAGCCGGGCGTCACGCCGCCAGCCCGGTCGGGCCAGGCGTAGATTTCCATCCAGGTCTGCAATCCGTCGGGCGCCGCTTCGCGTCGCAACAGCCGCGCTTGCAGGCCGGGATGGCGCTGGCGCAGCCCGGCCTGGAGTCGAACCACCTCGATGCCGGCCGGAACGGCCTGCGCTGCGGCCACACGGTAGTAAACGAAGAGCTCGCGCATGGAAGCAGGCAACGCGAACCGCTATTCGGCCGCGACAGCGTCGTGTGGCAGTTCGTAGGGCAGATCGATCTGCCGCAACCGCGGGCCGTCGACGCCGCCCAGATGCAGGCTGCCGTTGCCAAGCGCCGCCAGCTTCACTTCCACCAATGCCAGGCTGCCCGGCGCCAAGCCGGCCGGCTGCGCGGCCGCATTGACCACCTTGCCCGCGGGCTGCGCCGGGTCTTCGGAATGGAACACGTCTTCGCCGGCCCGCGCGGCGGCGTCGATCTCGAACAGGAAACTGCGCCGCTTGATGCTGCCGCGGTACTGGCTGCGGGCCACGATTTCCTGGCCGGGGTAGCAGCCCTTGCGGAAATCGACACCGCCGAGCAACTCGTAGTTGAGCATCTGCGGAACGAAGGCTTCGGCGGTGGCCTGCTCGATGCGTGCCACGCCGCTGCGCACTTCAAGCCACGGCCAGGCCGCCGGCGGCAGAGCGGGCAGCAGCGGCGCCATGCCAGCGGCACACAGGTAACGTGCGCAACCCGCCGCATCGGGTAGGCGGATCGCGGCAGTGGCGTCGCGTTCGTGCTTGTCCCAGACCGCCATTGGCGCCGCATCGGCCAGCCAAGCCGTGGCCTGTGGGCCGGCCAGGCCGTACAACGGCAGCTCGGCGCTGGCGTCGCTGAGCACGCACTTGGCGCGAAGCACGAACATGCGCAGGCGCTTCAGCGTCGGCGCAAGCAGGTCGGCGCTGCAGGCGAGCAGCAGTTCGTCTTCGGCTGCCTTCCAGACGATGAAGCTCGCCAGCAGCCTACCCTTGGCCGAGCAGTACCCGGCCAGGCGCGCCTGGGCCGGGCCGAGCTGGGTGGTGTCGTTGGTGAGCTGGCCGTGGAGGAAGCTCGCCGCGTCGGCACCGCGGGCGCGGATCACGCCCCAGGTGTCAAGCCTGGCGACGCCATCGAAGAGGGGGTTCGGATGCATCAGCCGATTATCATCACCGCCCATGTTCACGGCCTGCCGAGGGTTGCTTTGCCGAGGGGGCCTGCGCGCCGGGGTGCATGACCGTCTGTCATGCGACTGAAACGCTGGTGGGTGGGGCTACTCGGCCTGGCGCTGATGGTCGCCGCCGCAGGCGCAGGCGTGGCGTGGTGGCTGCAACGCGCGCTCCCGCTGGCCGCGGACTCGGTCGAACTGTCGGTCGAGCTCGGCACCTCGCCGCGCGATGTGGCGCAGGCCTGGGTCGATGCCGGGGTTCAGACCCCGCCGTGGCTGCTCTACGAATGGTTCCGCTGGTCGGGCGAGGCGCGGCGCATCCGCGCTGGCAGCTACGAGATCGACCGCACGGTCTCGCCGCGCCAACTGCTGCTGAAGATGGTGCGCGGCGACGAGACGCTGGCGACGACGCGGCTGATCGAGGGCTGGACCTTCCGTCAGTTCCGAGCCGAACTGGCGCGCGCCGAGAGCCTGAAGCAAAGCACGGCCACGCTCAGCGACGTCGAAGTCATGGCTGCCCTCGGCGCCCCCGGCGTCGCCCCGGAAGGGCGCTTCTACCCCGACACCTACGCCTACAGCAAGGGCAGCAGCGACCTTGCCGTGCTCCGCCGCGCCCACCGCGCGATGCAGCACCGGCTCGACGCGGCGTGGGCCGCGCGCGCCGCCGACACACCGCTGCGCAGCGCCGACGAGGCGCTTGTGCTGGCCTCGATCGTCGAGAAGGAAACCGGCGCGCCGGCCGACCGCGGCAAGGTGGCCGGCGTGTTCGTCAATCGGCTTCGCCTGGGCATGCCGCTGCAAACCGACCCGACGGTGATCTACGGCCTGGGCGAGCGATTCGACGGCAACCTGCGCAAGCGCGACCTGCTGGCCGACACGCCCTACAACACCTACACCCGCGGCGGCTTGCCGCCAACGCCGATCGCGATGCCGGGCAAGGCCGCGCTCGAGGCGGCCGTCAAACCGGCGCCGACCAAGGCGCTCTACTTCGTCGCCCGCGGCGATGGCAGCAGCGAGTTCAGCGACGATCTGACTGCGCATAATCGTGCCGTGACCCAGTACCAGCGCAACAAGTGAGCCCGGCCCGCTTCATCACCTTCGAAGGCATCGACGGCGCAGGCAAGTCGAGCCACATCGAGGCCGTGGCCGAACGTTTGCGCAGCGGCGGCGGTGCCGAGGTGGTCTGTACGCGCGAGCCCGGCGGCACGGCGCTGGCCGAGCAGCTGCGCGACCTGCTGCTGCACGCGCCGATGGACCCGCTGACCGAGGCGCTGCTGGTGTTCGCGGCGCGGCGCGACCACGTGACGCAGGTGATCGCCCCGGCGTTGGCACGCGGCGCCGTCGTGCTGTGCGACCGCTTCACCGACGCCACGTTCGCCTACCAGGGTGGTGGCCGCGGTTTCGATGGGGCCGTGCTGACGCAGCTCGAACGGTGGGTCCAGCAAGGCCTGCAACCCGACTTGACCTTGTGGTTCGACCTGCCGGCCGCGGTGGCCGCCGAACGTCGGGCG
>JANOVJ010000010.1:0-2016 GCA_031417295.1 bacterium
TTCTTCGACTCGGCATAGCTCGAGGCCAGGAACGGAATGCCGTCGGTGCCGTAGATCGGGTTCTCGTTCTCGAAGTTGACCAGCAGCACCTCGCCGATCTGCGCCTGCCCGCCCTGCACGGCGCGCTTGATTTCGGGCGCCTTGAAGAGGGACCCGTTGGCGTGCACGGTGATCTTCAGCTTGCCGGCGGTGGCCTTGTCGACATCGGCCGCGAACTGCACCAGGTTCTCGGTGTGGAAGTTGCTGGCCGCGTAGCCGGCGGGCAGGTCCCATTTGGTCTGCGCCTGCGTGAGGCCGGCAAAGCCGAGCCCAGCGAGGGTGAGCAAGAGGGTGGGGCGAATCGGGTTCATGGGCGCTCCTGGCAATGAAAGGAAGGTGAGGCGGGTGCAGCACAGGCCGTGCCCCCGGTGAATCGACTCGGGGCTGGCCCGGAATGGCTTGCAGTTTAGACAGGATGTCGATAAATTATCAATAACTTTTTGATGTTTCGGTGTAAACCCTCATCGCTCACCCCATGCCCCGCCCCCCCTCTCGCGCGCCCTCTCGCCCCATGCCCCGCGCCGCTTCCCGCAATGCCAAAGCCGTCCCGTCACCGCGCAAGCCGGCCGTGCACGGCATCGTTTCGTCGTCGCACCTGGTCTCGCCGCGCAGCCTGGAGCTGTCGGAGTTCGAGTTCGGCTTGATCGTCGCGTGGAACGCGTTCTCGCGCTGGGCCGTGCGCTGCATGGCCGCCGCCGGCTGCCCCGACCTGACGATCACCGACGTGCTGCTGCTGCACCACATCAGCCACCGCGCGCGCAACAAGAAGCTGGCCGACATCTGCTTCGTGCTGAACTACGAAGACACGCACGTCGTCGCTTACTCGCTGAAGAAGCTGGTCGCCGCCGGGCTGGCCAGCGCCGACAAGCTGGGCAAGGAAGTGTTTTACGGCCCCACAGCGCAGGGCGCAGCCTTCGTCACGCAGTACCGTGAGGTCCGCGAGCAGTGCCTGGTGGGCAACCTCGACACGGCGCAGAACGCCGACATCGGCGAACTTGCGCAACTGCTGCGAACCATGTCGGGCCTGTACGACCAGGCGGCCCGCGCCGCCACGTCGCTGTGACGGCCCGGCGCACGGCGCTCGCATCGACATGAACACCCTGGGTGTGCTGATGCTCGAGACGCGCTTCCCGCGTGTCGTGGGCGACATCGGCAACCCGGCGACCTTCGGCTTTGCCGTGCGCTACGCGGTGGTGGCCGGCGCATCGCCGCAGCGCGTGGTTCGCGAGCGCGACCCGGCCTTGCTGGCGCCGTTCATCGAGGCGGGCCTTGGGCTGGTGGCGCAGGGCGCTGACGCCATTGCCACGGGTTGCGGCTTCCTCGTGCTGTTTCAGCGCGAGCTGCAGGCGGCGCTGCCGGTGCCGGTGTGGACCTCGAGCCTGCTGCTCCTTCCTGTGCTGCCCTGCGCGGGCGTGGTGACGGTGGATGCGAGCTCACTTGGCACCGATCACCTGCGCGCCGCCGGGGCCGACCCGGCGACGCCGATCGAAGGCATCGCACCCGGCTGCACGTTCCAGCGCACGTTGCTCGACGATCTGCCTGCGCTCGACACCGCCGCAGCCGAACGCGAAGTGGTTGTCGCCGCCGCGCGCCTGCTGCGCCGTGCACCGGGCGTTACCGACATCGTGCTCGAATGCACCAACATGCCGCCCTATGCCGACGCCGTGCGCCGCGCCACCGGGCGGCGGGTGCACGACATCACCACCTTGCTCGCGCAGCGCTTCGTCGCGGCGCGACCGCATCCCACCAAGGAATCCCCATGACCACCCACCACGGCCCGCGCTGGCAATTCTGGATCGACCGCGGCGGCACCTTCACCGACGTGGTGGCGCGCCGGCCCGACGGCTCGCTGCTCACCCACAAGCTGCTCATCGATAACCCCGACCTGTACCGAGACGCTGCCGTCTCCCGCATCCGCAACCTGCTCGGCTTGCTTCCCGGCGAGCCGATCACGCCGGAGCAGGTCGAGTGCGTGAA
>JANOVJ010000011.1:0-5347 GCA_031417295.1 bacterium
GAACAGCCCCGAGGGCTGGTCAGGCCTGGCAAGGGGCTGGGCCGCTGGCCCAGCGCGGCCTGCAAGGCATCAGTCGGCTTGGGGCGGCCCGGCGCTCGACTGACTGAACAAGCTCGGGCGCGACGTGGGCCTTGCCCCAGCCCGCCCGCTGGGACAAGATGCCCCTCGGCGGCCCGGCCGCTGGAGGTTGCATGCCCAAGCCCCGCATCGATGTTCGTCTGCTGCCGTCGCCCGAGCTGAAGGAAGCGCCGGTGCTCGACCGCATGTGCTCGCATTTCGTGCTCACGCTGACGATGCGCCACGTGGCCCGCTTCAACCTGCGGCGCGACTGGAACAGCCTGCTCTCGCTGACCGGCCGCCACCTTGTCTGGCCGGCCACGGTGCTGAGGCGCCTGCGGCTGTTCCTGCAGGCGCGCTGCAAGGGCAACGCGCAGTGGAACGGCCACGAGGCGCTGGCCGACGATGCCTTCCTGCAGCGCCATGGCCACTGGCGCGGGCCGTACGAGGAAGGCACGCTCTTTTTCTATCTCGACGAGTACATCAAGGACGCTCCCAAGGATTTGCTCGCCGTGCTCGGCGCCACCAGCGATTGGCTCGGGCGCAGCTTGAAAAAGGAATCGACGCGGGTCGAAAAGAACATCGACGCACTCGCCGGCCTGCTGCAACTGAACCCGGCCGAGCGCGCACTGCTGCTTTACGGCACGCTGGCGCGCTACCAGCGTGACCTGCGCGGGCTGTTGGTCGAGTTCAAGGTCGGCAGCGCACAAGAGGCCTATGCCGCGCTCGCTGCGGTGGCCGGCGTCAACGAGCAAGAGGTCGGCGAGGCGCTGCGCGCCGGCTCGCGGCTCGAGCGCATCGGCAATGTCGAGAACCAGATCTCGGAACACAACATCACCGATCTGGCGGATCTGATGAAGGTCTCTGACCAGTTGCCGCAGGTGCTGATGCGCGAGTACCACGGCCCGTCGGACCTGATGGCGGTGTTCACGCGGCCGGCCAGCCGCAGCGAGTTGAGCGTCGCCGATTTCAGCTTCGTCGGCGAGGACGCGCAGGTGTTGACGGCCTTGCTGCGCAACGCGGTGGCGGCGCGAGCGAGTGGCGTCAACGTGCTGCTGTACGGCCCGCCCGGCACCGGCAAGACCGAGCTCGCGCGGGTTGCGGCGCAGGCGGCCGGGCTCGAACTCTACGAAGTCGAGTACGCCGACCGCGACGGCAATTCACTCTCCGGCCGCGACCGCTACCGCTCGCTGCAGATCAGCCAGGTGTTTCTGAAGGCCAGCGCCAACGTCGCGTTGTTGTTCGACGAAGTCGAAGACGTGTTCCCGCCCATCTCGACCGACACCGCGCAACTGATGGCCCGGCTCGACACCGGCGACGGCGCGCCGAGCGGCAGCGTCAGCGGCAAGGCCTGGGTCAACCAGATTCTGGAAACCAACCCGGTGCCGGTGATCTGGGTCACCAACCGCATCGAGCAGATCGACCCGGCGTTCCGGCGCCGATTCCAGTACCACCTCGAATTGAAGAGCCCGCCGCCGGGGGCGCGCGAGGCGCTGGTGCGGCGTGCGCTGGCCGGCGTGGACGTGCCGGCCGATTTTTGCGCGCGGCTGGCCGAGCGGCGCGGGCTGACGCCAGCGCAGGTGCGTACCGCGGTGAAGTTTGCCCAGCTCGCGCTGCCAGTCGATGCGGGGCAGGGCGCCGCAGCGCAAGTGCCGGTTCAGATGCAAATGCTGATCGAGCGCCAGCTCGCCAACGCCGACAAGGCGCTCGGCAGCGCCTCGGCCGAACGCGGCGCGCGGCCGCTGGTGACGCAGTACGACCTGTCGCTGATGAACGTCGAGTCGCGCTTCGAGCCGGCGCGCATCGTCGAGGCGCTGCGGCGCAAGGGCGCCGGCACGCTGTGCTTTCACGGGCCGCCGGGCACCGGAAAGACGGCGCTGGCCGAACACATGGCGCAGCAACTCGCGCGGCCGCTGATGGTCCGCCAGGCGAGCGACATCGTCAGCAAGTACGTCGGCGAGACCGAGAAGAACATGGCGGCCATGTTTGCCGAGGCCGAAGCCGAACAGGCGGTGCTGCTGCTCGACGAGGCCGACAGTTTTCTGCGCAGCCGGCGCCTGGCCGAGCGCAACTACGAGGTCAGCGAGGTCAATGAGATGCTGCAGGGCATGGAGCGCTTCGCCGGCATCTTCATCTGCACCACCAACCTGTTCGACGAGCTCGACGAGGCGGCGCTGCGCCGCTTCACCTTCAAGCTCCAGTTCCGCGCGCTCACATCCGCACAGCGCGAACGGATGTACGTTGCCGAAGCGCTGCGGGGCGATGGCACGGCGCTGAGCCCGGAGCGGCGCGCGCGGCTGGCCAAGCTCGACGTGTTGGCGGCGGGGGACTTCGCGGCCGTGAAACGCCAAGTCGAGGTGCTCGGCGAGACCTTCGAGCCGGACGAATTCTTGTCCCAACTTGAGGCCGAGCACCGCGTGAAACCCGAGGTCCGGCAGCGGCGCGGGATCGGGTTCGTTCACTGAACCCGGGCCGCCCGCGCACATTCGCCGCGCACCGTCGCCGCCGGTTCAAACGCAGCGCCTTCAGTCAGCGCGGCGCGGCATCCGAAACGGCAGCAGCACGCGCACCCAGCCGGTGTCGAACCGCTCCAGCGACAGGCTTTCGTGCACCGCGGTCAGCGGCTCGCCCAGCCATTGCGCCTCGACCACCGAACGCGAATAGAACGGCCCGTCTTCCAGCTTTTGCGCGATCCGCGGCGCGCTGCCGGCGTCGCTGCGGGTGCCGCGGGCCACGCCCCAGGCAGACGCGGGCAGCACGGCGGCGGGCGGCGGTGTGAAGGCCTGGGCGCGCCCGTCGGCGTCGAACTGCAACGCCAGCGAGAGCGGCTCGTCGCCGCGCCGCGTCACGTCATAGAGCACCGCGCTGCGGCCGCCGGGCAGGCTGGCGCGCGACCAGTCCCAGCGGCTGAAGTCGGCCTCCAGCGGGCGCTCGCCGGCGTTCGAGTCGAGGTAGGCGGCGCCGCTCCAGCGCAAGGCCGGGTGGCTGAGTTCGACCTCGACCCGCGCGCTGGGTGCGATCGGGCGCCAGTGGTGGCGCCCGGCCGCGTCGAGCGGGTAGTCGCCGTGCGTCAGCGCGGCCGGATGCAGCCGCACCACGCCGCGGATGCGCGACGGCCACGGGGCTGTTACTTCGTCGACGCGGACCACCAGCGCGTCGCCCTCCCAGGCCATCACGCTCGGGCCGATGCGCAATGAGTCGCGGCCGCGCGAGACCCGCTCGCGGCTACGCTCCGTCATCGCCCAGCGGTGGCCGCTGCGACCGTACAGCGCCACGTTCAGCGCGCAGTGCTGCAGTGGGTCGGCCGCAGGGTTTCGCTGGCGGGCCCAGGCGTAGTAGGGCGAAAAAACGCTGCCGATGAAGGCGATGATCGTCAGCGCGTGCTGGCCGTCGTCACTCAGCGCGTCGAGGTACCACCAGGCATAGCCGCCGCCGGCAACCGGGGCATCGAAGCGCGCGGCCGCGCCATGTCGTGGAGCACGCTCGCCCCCCCCAGCCCGCCCCACAACGCCGCCAACGGCACGCCCGGCCCCGGGTGCGTGCTGCCCCCCGCCAGGTACAGGCCCGGCAGGCGGCTGCGCGCCCCCGGCCGGGTGAATGACGCTTTCCAGCCGTGCGACGCCTGGCCGTACAGGGCCCCGCCCGTTGCCGGGAACAGGCGCTCGAAGTCGGCGGGCGTCGTCAGCAGCGTCTGCGCGGGCTGGCGCTCGATGTGCAGGCCACAGCGCGCCAGCCGGTGGAAAGTCCGCTCTTCGCATTGGGCGAGCTCCGTGGGGTTGAGGGGCAGGCGGTCGCCGGTCGGCGGCGCGTTGACGAGGCAGAGCAGCCGCTCCGGGCCGCCGGGTGCGGCGCTGGCGTCGGCGTCGCCGCGATCTTGCGCGCAGACGTAGACCGTCGGGTCGGCGGGCAGGCGCGACTCGGCGCCGAGTTGGTCGAACTCGGCGCGGTAGTCGCTGCTGAAGAAGACGTTGTGGCGCAGCAGCGGGAAACCGTGGGTGGGCGCGACCAGGTTCCAGGTGACGGCCGACAGCGAACGTTGCGATGCGGGCTGGCGCGCCACGCTTCGCTGCGTGCCTTCGCCGAGGAGCCCGCCAGCGAGCGCCGCGACATCACCATTGAAAATCACTGCGCCAGCCGCCACGGTTTCGCCGCTGGCCAGCACCGCGCCGCAGGCGCGACCGTCCTGCACCAGCAGCCGGTCCACCGCGGCGCCGTAACGGATCACCGCGCCCCGCTGCTGCGCCAGCGCGGCCAGCGTTTCGGCGATGCGATGCATGCCGCCCTCGACCAACCACACGCCTTCGCGCTCGACATGCGCCACCAGCATCAGCGTGGCCGGGGCGAGGAACGGCGACGAGCCGCAGTAGGTGGCGTAGCGGCCGAACAACTGGCGCAGCCGCGGATCGTGGAAATATTGCCCGAGCGCGCCCCAGAGCGTGGCGAAGGGCGAGATGCGCACCAGGCCGGGCAGCCCACGCAGGCCCACACGGCCGGCCAGCGAGAGCGGATTCGGCCTTGGCGAGCGCAGGAACGGTCGCTCCAGCGTCCGGTAGATGCCCTGGGCCCGGGCGCTGAATTCGCGGTAGCCGCGGGCATCGGCGGCGCCGGCAAAGTCGCCGATGGCCGCTACCGACTGTTCGAGGTCGGCAAACAGGTCGAGTTGCGCCACCTCGGCGCTTCCGCTCGCCCAAGCGTGGCGCGCCAGCGTGTGCGCGGCGCGCAGCGTCAGGTGCTCGTCGAGCCGCGCGCCCACCGCGTCGAACAGTTCCTCGAACACCCAGCGCATCGTGAACACGGTCGGCCCGGCGTCGAGGCCGAGGCCGGCAATCTGGACCTCGCGCATCTTGCCGCCCGGCGCGGCGGCGCGTTCCAGCAACACCACTTCGACCCCGTTCGCCGCCAGTTCCAGCGCGGCCACCAGCCCGCCGACGCCTGCGCCGACCACCAGCACGCGATCACTTCGCATGGGGGTTGTCCGGGACTGCCGGTTGTTGACGCACGGGGTTCATATGTCTATGCTAGTTGACACATCAGAGTGCAACAAAAAATTTACAACATGCGTTGCGGTGCAGCGCTCAATCGAGGAGACCTGCATGGAGTCCATGGCACGCATCGAGGTGGCGTTGAACGCGGCCGTCGCATCGGGTGAAGGCCAGGGCTGCCCGCCGAAGCTGGCGGCGGCGGTCCGCCACGCGGTGTTCCCCGGCGGCGCGCGGATCCGGCCGCAGTTGTGCCTTGCGGTGGCCCAGGCCTGTGGCGACGACGACCCGGCGCTGGCCGATGGCGCCGC
>JANOVJ010000012.1:0-4252 GCA_031417295.1 bacterium
CAAGCCGAACAAGCTGATCGCGCGCGAACTCAACCTCTCGGTCGAGACCGTGAAAGACCATGTGGCCGCGGTGCTGCGCGCGTTGAACGTCAGCTCGCGCACCCAGGCCGTGCTGGCGGTGAGCCAGATGGCGCAAGACCCCGGCGGCGCCGCGGCGTGGCGCTCGAGCACGCGCTGAGACGCGGCGCGAGCCGACGCTGCCGATGACTGCCCCTGCGCCGGCCGTCGTCGCACCCGGCCGCGCGACGGCCGAGGCGATGCTGCGCGACAAGGTGCGCAGCATGTTCAGCTACACCCGCACCTCGCTCACCGGTAACCTGATCGTGGCGGTGATCCTGGAGCTGATGTTTGCTGCCACCGCACCGCTGCAGCTGCGCGTGGCCTGGGGCAGCCTGTTCGCGGTGCTCTGGCTGGCGCGCGCCGGGCTGGCCTGGCGCTTTGCCCGCAACGAGCCCGACACGGCGGCCGGCCACCGCCACTGGCTGCGCTGGTGGCACGCCGGCACGCTGCTCTCGGGTGCGCTGTGGGGCACGGCCGCGTGGCTGTTCTGGGGCCACGGCGACGCGGTGCAACAGATCACGCTGGTGCTCATCATCTACAGCTACTGCGTTGCCTCGGTGCCCATTCTGGCGGCGCAGGCGGGGCTGTTCAGCGGCTACATCGCGCTGCTGTTCCTGCCGGCGGTGCTGCGGGTGGGCGTCGGCGGCGACACGCTCGGGCTCGAACTCGCCGGCGTGATGCTGCTGGCGTTCGCGATGACGCTTGCGCTCGGGCGCAACTACCGCATCGCGTTTCACGAAGTGGTCGAGCTGAAACTTCGCACCGAACGGCTGATGGAGCAACTGCGTGCCGAGAAGGCCGTGTCCGACGCGGCGCGGCAGGAGGCCGAGGTGGCCAACCGCGCCAAGACCCAGTTCTTCGCCGCCGCCAGCCACGACCTGCGCCAGCCGCTGCACGCAGTAAGCCTGTTCGCCGAGGCATTGCGCCAGCGCAGCCACGACGACGAGGTGTTCAAGCTCGTCAACAGCATCAACGCCTCGGTCGATGCGCTCGAAGGCCTGTTCTCGGAGCTGCTCGACATCACCCGCATCGACACCGGCGGGGTCGAGGTCAAGCCGGCCGACTTTGCGATCGCGTCCATCTTTCGCAAGCTGCGCCTGCACTTCGAGCCGACCGCATTCGAGAAGGGCCTGGCCTTGCGCTTTCGCGGTGAGCACCACCATGTGTTCGCCGACCCGCTGCTGGTCGAGCGCATCCTGCGCAACCTCGTGAGCAATGCGATCCGCTACACCGGCGACGGCAGCGTGCTCGTCGCCTGCCGCCGCCGCGGCGAGCGGCTGCTGCTGCAGGTCTGGGACACCGGGCCCGGCATCCGCGAGGCCGAGCGGCAACGCATCTTTGAAGAGTTCTATCAGGTGCCCGGCAACGCCGCCCCGATGGCCGGCCAGAAGAAGGGTCTCGGCCTCGGGCTGGCGATCGTCAAGCGCCTGGCCGAGCTGATGAACGAGCCGCTGGCGCTGCGCTCGGTGCTTGGCCGCGGCACGGTGTTCACGCTCGAAGTGCCTGTCGGCAAGGCAGTGCCGGTGGCTAGCGTCAGCGTAGCGGCCAAGGCGCCGCTCGGGCTGACCTTGAACGACCAGTTGATCGTGATCGTCGAAGACGAGCCGGCGGTGCGCAGCGGGCTCGAAGTGCTGCTCAAGGGCTGGGGCGCCACGGTCGAGAGCTTCGACACCGTGGCCGCGTCGACGCACTGGGCGCAACAGTGCGACCCGCTCGTGACGCAGCCGAAGCTGCTGATCGTCGACTACCGGCTCGAAGGCGGCCACACCGGCGTCGAGGCCATCGCCGCGCTGCGCGCGGTGTTCGGCCCGGCGCTGCCGGCGATCATGGTCACCGGCAGCACCATGACCGGCCACGACGCCGAGGCCGAGAAGCACGACTTCCACCTGCTGATCAAGCCGGTGGTGCCGAACAAGCTGCGCGCGATGATCGGGTTCAAGCTCGGGTTGCGGTGAGACCGCTGAGCCAGAAGCTCGGTGGGCATAAACGCAATACACGGGCCCGGCGCAGCACGCGCGACGCGCTTCCCCTCAGCGCCACGCCGACGCCACCAGCACCACCTTGCCCGTGAGGCCAGGTCGGGTCGCCGGCGCGGGCAGCTCGACTTCGATCCGCAGTTTTTCGTTCGCCAGCGCCGCGGCGGAGTACTGGGTGCTCGTCACCGCGGGCTTCTTCGAGTCCCAACCGCAGGTCACCTCCCAGTCGCCGCCGCTGAGCCCGGGCGGGGTCAGTGTCACGATCAGCGCGTCGCGGAACAGGTAGCTGCCTTCGTAGTGCTGGTTCGGCCAGAAGGCGTGCTTCTTCTCGTAGTCGGGCACGCGCACGCCGAGATCCATCGAATACGAGAGCGTGCGGTCGCCGGGGTCTTTCGACACCTTGGCCCGGTTCGCCAGGAACACCGTCGACAGGTAGACCTGGCCCGCGCCGCCCGCCTGCTGGGTGGTGAGTTGCTGGTGGGTGCGGCAGGCGGGCGAGTCTTCCTCGGCCACGCGGCGGCTCAACTGCCAGCGCTTGCCGCGCGCCTGCGCGCGCAGCTCGAACTGGTACAGCGCGTCGACATCCGCGTTCTCGAGCTCGGCCGGCAGCCGCACCTCGTCGATCTCCAGCCACAGCTCGACCCGCACGTCGCCGAACAGGAAGCGCGTCAGGTTCTGGTACGCCTCTTCGCTGTTGACGATGCCGTAGGTGCCCGAGTGCGATCGGTAGGCGTAGGCGGTGGCCGAAGCGCCGGTGATCTTGTCGGCATCGTCGATGCCCCAGACCGAGGCGTTGCCGACCTTCACCAGCCCGTCGCTGCCGTCGCCGACGAAGGTGCGCGACAGGCCCTTGCCGGCCTCGTAGTCGCCGCGGTTGGTGCCGACCATGCAGAACATGCGCTCGAGCGGGAACGCGCTCGTCGGCAGGTAGTCGACCCGGCCGTACTTCTTGAACGCCGATTCGAGCGCCAGGTACTCGGCCATCCGCGTCCGGTTGAAGTTCGCCATGTCGTTGACCGTCAGCCACGCGGGCACGTTCATGCCGGCGACCTCGATCCCGTTGTGCGGCGTGGCGTAGGTGAACACCTTGTCGACCAGGCGCCGCGCCGTGTCGCTGCCCAGGGCCTTGTTCTGCAGGAAGGCGCGCACCACCAGCCCGCCCATCGAATGCGCCACCAGGTAGCAGCGGAAGTCGGCCGGCGCCAGCGCCGCACCCTCGCGCGCGCAGACCAGGTCGCGAACCTTCAGGATCAGCTTGTCGAGCCCGCGCGCATAGTCTTCGATCGGGCTCGCCTCGCCGTCGCCGAACAGCGTCGAGCCGCTGTCGTAGTAGCGGTAGACGATCACCGACCGGGCCGGAATGCCCTTGCTGTCGCCGCGCGGCTGCCAGTCGGCGTCCATGATGTCCGCGCCTTGTTCGTAGACGTCGGTGTAGTCGAAGTCGCTGCCCAGCCGCAGCACCGGCGACTCGAAGATGAAGCGCTTCGGCGGCGCGCGCTTGTCGATCGATGCGCGGTAGACGGTGGAGCCGGCGTTGAAGCCGCAGAACGGGTCGGCCGCGGTTTCGTCGCGCTCGCCCTCGCTCATGGCGTAGCCGCGGACGTAGATGATCGGGTAGTAGGGGGCTTCCATGCGCTCGCTCCTTTGTCGTCGTCGCGCTCGTTCGGCGCGGGAGGCAAAGCTAAGGCATGGGCCCGGGTTTGTCTATCCACACGCCCGATCACAGCGAAGCGGTGCCTCGGGGCCTCCGGGGCCGCAGGCGATCAGGCCGGCTGGTACGCCAGCCTCACATAGATCGGCGCGAACGCCTCGGCCTGCGTCACCTCCAGCAGATGCTCGCGCGAGAGTTCGAGCAGCGCGATGAACGTGACCACCATCACCTGTGTGCCGTGCACAGCGTCGAACAAGTCTTCGAACATCGCGAAGCGCCGGCCCTGCAGGCGGCGCAGAACGATGCTCATGTGCTCACGCACACTCAGTTGTTCGCGCGTGATCGTGTGGTGCTGGTTCAGCACGGCGCGTTTCAGGATGTCGTGCCAGGCGTCGCGCAATTCGCTGGCCGCCACATCGGGGAAGCGTGGTTGCAACGACTGTTCGATCGCCACCTGCGCGCGCAGGAAATCGCGCCCCAGCAGCGGCAGCGCATCGAGCCGCGCCGCGGCGAGCTTCATCTTTTCGTATTCGAGCAGGCGCCGCACCAGCTCGGCCCGCGGGTC
>JANOVJ010000013.1:0-7145 GCA_031417295.1 bacterium
CGGTAGAAGCCGCCGACCACGTAGCGGTCGATCATGTAGACCACCGGCTCGGCCACCGCGTCGTTGATGCGCTCGTAGGTCGGCACGCCCTCCTGCAGCATCACCTCGGTCACTTCCTGCCCGTCCTTGACCGCGCCCATCTTGTTGCGCGTCTTGCGGTTCAGGTCGACCAGGTCTTTCGGGTCGCGCACGGTCATGATGCCCATGCCGTAGGTGCCGGCGTCGGCCTTGACGATGATGAACGGCTTCTCGTTGATGCCGTATTCCTTGTACTTGCGGCGGATCTTGCCGAGCAGCGCGTCGGCGTTCGTCATCAGGCAGTCGCTGCCCTTGGCGTCGTCCGCGTCGCTGAAGTTCACCTCGCCGCAGCGCGCGAACATCGGGTTGATGAGCCACGGGTCCATGCCGAGCAGCTTGGCAAACTTCTTCGCCACTTCCTCGTAGGCGTGGAAGTGATTGGTCTTGCGCCGCATCGCCCAGCAGGCATGCAGCGGCGGCAGCAGGTACTGCTCGTGCAGGCCGGCGAGTGCGGGCGGGACGCCGGCCGAGAGGTCGTTGTTGAGCAGGATGGTGCAGGGGTCGAAGCCCTTCAGGCCGAGCCGGCCGCGCTTGCGCACCAGCGGCTCGATCGTCAGCTCGCTGCCGTCGGGCAGGGCCAGTGCGGTCGGCGCCTTGACGTTTTCGTCCAGCGAGCCGAGGCGCACGTTCAGCCCGGCCTGGTGGAACACCTGCATCAAGCGCTGAATATTCATCAGGTAGAAGGTGTTGCGGGTGTGCTGCTCGGGGATGAGCAGCAGGTTCTTCGCTTCGGGGCAGATCTTCTCGATCGCGGCCATCGCCGCCTGCACCGCCAGCGGCAGCATCTCGGGCGTGAGATTGTTGAAGCCGCCGGGGTAGAGGTTGGTGTCCACCGGCGCGAGCTTGAAGCCGGCGTTGCGCAGATCGACCGAGGTGTAGAACGGCGGCGTGTGTTCCATCCATTCGAGCCGGAACCAGCGCTCGATCGCCGGCAGCGACTCGAGAATGCGCTGCTCCAGCTCGTTGATGGGGCCGGTGAGCGCGGTGATCAGGTGGGGAACCATGGTGGCTGCAAGGGAGCGCGGAAGCTTTCGATTCTAGGCATGTGGTGCCGCCGCCCCGCTTGCGCAAGACGGCGCCCGCCACAACGGCCAAGGGCCGCCCGAAGGCGGCCCTTGGCAGGGTCAGCGAGACGCGGCACGCATTCCGCTTCGGGGACCACTCGCGCTGCGGGCATCGAGCCCACAGCACTCGCCGTCGCCCGCGCTGGCAGATCCCAGTTCCGGGGCCCCTCGGCCTTCGCTCCGGCGCCTACCCGTGATAGGCAGTCTCGCCGTGCGAGGCGATGTCCAGGCCCTCGCGCTCTTCTTCTTCCGTGACCCGCAGCCCGATCGTCATGTCGACGAGCTTGAAGGCCACGATCGACACCACGCCCGACCAGACGATCGTTACCAGCACCGCCTTGAGCTGGATCCACACCTGCGCGCCGACACCGTTGGAGGTGACCGTGGCCGTGACCCAATCGCCCACCAGGCCCGGACCGCCGAGTTCCTGGGTGTTGAACACGCCCGTGAGCAGCGCGCCGACGATGCCGCCGACGCCGTGGACGCCGAACACGTCGAGCGAGTCGTCGGCGCCAAGCAGCTTTTTCAGCCCGTTCACGCCCCACAGGCAGGCGAAGCCGGCGACGAAGCCGATGATGATCGCCGCCATCAGGCCGACGTTGCCGGCTGCCGGCGTGATCGCCACCAGGCCAGCCACCGCGCCCGAGGCCGCGCCGAGCATCGACGCCTTGCCGCGCATCAGCGCTTCACCGATGCACCACGCCAACATCGCCGCGGCCGTGGCCGAGAAGGTGTTCATGAAGGCCAGCACCGCACTGTTGCTGGCTTCGAGCGCCGAGCCGGCGTTGAAGCCGAACCAGCCGACCCACAGCAGCGCCGCGCCCACCATCGTCAGCGTCAGCGAGTGCGGCGTGAAGGCTTCCTTGCCGTAGCCGACGCGCTTGCCGATCATGTAGGCGCCCACCAGGCCCGCCACCGCGGCGTTGATGTGCACCACCGTGCCGCCCGCGAAGTCGAGCGCGCCCCACTGCCAGAGCAGGCCGGCCTTGCCGTTCATCGCATCGACGACTTCCTTGCTGGCGTACGCGTCCGGGCCCATCCAGAACCACACCATGTGGGCGATCGGCGCATAGCTGAAGGTGAACCACAGCACCATGAAGGCGAGCACGGCCGAGAACTTGGCGCGCTCGGCGAAGGCACCGACGATCAGGCAACAAGTGATGCCCGCGAACGTGGCCTGGAAGGCCAGGAACAGCAACTCGGGAATGTAGACGCCCTTGCTGAAGGTGGCCGCCATCGCGAACGTTCCGGCCGCGGGGTCGAACAGGCCCTTCATGAACAGCCGGTCGAAGCCGCCGATGAACGCGTTGCCCTCGGTGAAGGCCAGGCTGTAGCCGTAGACGCACCAGAGCACCACGATCATCGAGAACGTGACCATCACCTGCATCAGCACCGACAGCATGTTCTTGCTGCGCACCAGGCCGCCGTAGAAGAGCGCGAGGCCGGGCACCGTCATCATGATGACGAGCAGCGTGGCGACGATCATCCAGGCCACGTCGCCCTTGTTGGCGACCGGCGCCGCGGCGGCAGACGCGGCCGGCTCGGCGGCCGAGGCTGCTTCAGCCGCAGCGGGTGCGGCCCCGGCCGGTGCAGCCGCCTCGGCCATCGATGCTGCCGCAGCAGGTGCCGAAGCGGCCTCGTCGGCCGCCAGGGCCGGCACGGACGAACACAGCGCAAACAGCCCGAGAACGAGGGGCGCGAGGAGTTGTCTCATCATCTTGATTTCCAGATTCATCATCACAGCGCGTCCTTGCCCATTTCGCCGGTGCGGATGCGCACCACTTGTTCGAGCGTCGACACGAAAATCTTGCCGTCGCCGATCTTGCCGGTGCGGGCCGAGGCCTCGATGGCCTCGATCACGCGGTCGACGATGGCATCGTCCACCGCCGCTTCGATCTTCACCTTGGGCAGGAAATCGACCACGTACTCGGCGCCGCGGTACAGCTCGGTGTGGCCCTTCTGGCGGCCGAAGCCCTTGACTTCGGTCACCGTGATGCCCTGCACGCCGATGGCGCTCAGGGCTTCACGCACTTCGTCGAGCTTGAATGGCTTGACTATCGCGGTCACCATCTTCATGGTCATGCTCCTCAGATGAACAGGTTCAGAATGTCTTGCTGACAGAGACCACGGCCGTGGCGTCGCTGATATTCTTGTTGGTGAGGGCTGCCGTGCCGAAGCTGTAGTTGCGGTTGGTCGCGATGTAGGCCAGCGCGAACACCCAGCCGTCAACCGTGTAGGTGCCGCCCAGCTTCCAGTCGGAAATATTGCCCGGGCCGGGGAATTGGCCGCCGATCTCGGCAACGCGCGCATCGCCCTTCAGGTACTGATAGCCGTAGTGCGCGTTGAAGCCGAAGTTGTTGCCGAAGTCGTGCACGAAGCCGAGATCCAGGTAGTTCGAACCCTTGGAACCGGGTGCGCCGAAGAACTTCGAAACGGCGTAGCTCCACTTCAGCGAGACAGGACCATAGCTGCTGCCGATGTAGAGCTCGGTGTTGTCGATCGAGGCCGAGCCGGTCGGGTTGTTGCCCGAGTTCGGGTAGTAGTAGTAGATGACGCCGAGGTCGAGCCCGAACGCACCCACCGTGGTCTTGTAGCCCCCGTAGAAATCCATCTCGAGGTTGGCACCGTTGTACATGGTGCTGTCGACGTTGGAGTTCCAGTTGCCGATGTACAGGCCCGAGCTGTGGCCGATGTCGAAGCCGCCTTGCAACGCCGGCTTCTTGTCGGTCTGCGAAATGCCGCGGAAGCGGTAGTCGGAGAACAGGCCGAGGTTGCCGCTGACGGTCCAGTCCGAGGCCGCGGGCGCTGCCGGCGCGGCCGCGGTCTGGGCGAATGCGGGCACGGCAGCCAGGGCCACCAGGGCGGCGAGGGCGAATGCGTTCTTCTTCATCATGATGCGGGACTCCAGGGTTGCAAAAGAGGTTGGCCTTCGGTTTGCAGCTTCCGTGCCAAGCCAAAGCCGGGCAGCGCCGTTGCCGCGATGCCTCAATGCGGGGCGCGGCTACGCCAGACCGCCCGTTGTGCGCACCAAGTTGGGTCCATCAGTGCACTTGCACCCGAAAGGCGCCCAGTCGTGGGGATGTGAGGCGCGCAAGGGCCGCGGGCACAATCGTCGCGAAGCGCGCGCCGCGCCGGGAGAACACGCTCATGTCGCTGGCCACGATCCGCAGCCGCTCGCTCGACGGCCTGGCCGCGCCTGAGGTGACGGTCGAAGTGCACCTGGCCAACGGCCTGCCGAGCTTCACCCTGGTCGGCCTGGCCGACACCGAGGTCAAGGAGGCGCGCGAACGGGTCCGCGCGGCGCTGCAGAACAGCGGCCTCGAGTTTCCGCACAACAAGCGCATCACCGTCAACCTCGCGCCGGCCGACCTGCCCAAGGAATCGGGCCGCTTCGACTTGCCGATCGCGCTCGGCATCCTGGCCGCGAGCGGGCAGATCGACGCGCAGCGCCTGGCCGGCTTCGAGTTCGCCGGCGAGCTGAGCCTGGCCGGCGACCTGCGGCCGGTGCGTGGTGCCCTGGCGATGGGCCTGGCGCTGCAACGCCAGGGCGTGACGCGAACGCTGGTGCTGCCCAGCGGCAGCGCCGAAGAGGCGGCGCTGGTCGAGGGCCTGACGATCCACGCTGCCGGGCATTTGCTGGCGGTGGTGCAGGCGCTGCTGCCTGGCGAAGCGGCGATCGCGTTGCCGCGCGCCGTGGCTGCGGCGGCGATCGGCGCCACGCACCGGCCCGACCTGCGCGACGTGAAGGGCCAGGCCGGCGCCAAGCGCGCGCTCGAGATTGCCGCCACCGGCGGCCACAGCCTGCTGATGGTCGGCCCGCCGGGCACCGGCAAATCGATGCTGGCGCAGCGCTTTTGCGGCCTGCTGCCGCCGATGACGCAGGACGAGGCGCTCGAGTCGGCCGCGGTGCTGAGTCTGAACGGCGACTTCCGCGTCGAGCGCTGGCGCCAGCGTGTGCTGCGCGCGCCGCACCACAGCGCGTCGTCGGTGGCGCTGGTCGGCGGTGGCTCGCCGCCGCGGCCGGGCGAGATCTCGCTCGCCCACCACGGCGTGCTGTTTCTCGACGAGCTGCCCGAATTTCCCCGGGTCGCGCTGGAGGCGCTGCGCGAGCCGCTGGAGTCGGGGAGGATCGTGATCTCGCGCGCGGCGCGCCAGGCCGAATTCCCGGCCCGCTTCCAACTGCTGGCTGCGATGAACCCCTGCCCCTGCGGTCACCTGGGCAACCCGCTGCGTTCGTGCCGCTGCACGCCGGACCTCATTGCCCGCTACCAGGGGCGCATCAGCGGGCCGTTGCTCGACAGGATCGACTTGCAGGTCGAAGTGCCCGCGGTCGCGCCCGAGTCACTGGCAGGCGCGGCCGATGGCGAGTCGAGCAGTGAAGTCGCGGCGCGCGTGGCGCGGGCGCGCCAGGTGCAACTCGACCGCCAGGGTTGCCGCAACGCCGAACTCACCGGCGAACTGCTGGCACTGCACTGCGCCCTCGACGCCGCTGCCGCAAAATTTCTGCAGACAGCCGCGGCGCGCCTCGGCTGGTCAGCGCGCAGCTTCCACCGCGTGCTGCGCATGGCGCGCAGCGTGGCCGACCTGGCCGGCGCCGCGAATGTGCAGGTCACGCACCTGGCCGAGGCGATCCAGTACCGCCGCGTGCTCGGCGTCGGTTGACAGGGCGGGCCGGCTTTGCTCCCTCACCCCCACCCTCTCCCACAGGGAGAGGGTGCCACTCGACGAGTCTTTGCCGGCTACAACAGCGACGCCAGCGCGCGCTGCGCCTGGGCCAACTCCTGGCGCTCGCGCGCCGCCCAGTCGTGCAGCTGGTCGTCGCCGATCTTGCCAACGTTGAAGTAGGTCGCCGCCGGGTGCGCCAGATAGAAGCCGCTCACGCTCGCCGCCGGCAGCATCGCCAGGCTCTCGGTCAGCGTCATGCCGATGTCGGCCGCCGCCAGCACCTCGAACATCGGCGCCTTGACGCTGTGGTCAGGGCACGCCGGGTAGCCCGGCGCGGGGCGGATGCCGCTGTACTTCTCGGCCACCAGTTCGGCGGTGCTCAGCTTCTCGTCCGGCGCGTAGCCCCAGAAGTCGGTGCGCACGCGCTGGTGCAGGCGCTCGGCAAAGGCTTCGGCCAGGCGGTCGGCGAGGGCCTTCAACATGATCGCGCTGTAGTCGTCGTGGTCGTCGAGAAATTGCTTTTCCTTCTTCTCGGTGCCGAGGCCGGAAGTCACCGCGAAGAGGCCGATGTGGTCGGCCACGCCGGATGCTTTCGGTGCAATGAAGTCGGCCAGGCTGCGGTTCGGCCGCCGCACGCCGTCGACAACCGGCCGCTCGCTTTGCGTGCGCAGCGGCGCCCAGTGCATCAGCACCTCGCTGCGCGATTCGTCGCGGTAGACCTCGATCACGTCGTCGTCGACCGTGTTCGCCGGGTACAGGCCGATCACGCCGTTGGCGGCCAGCCAGCGGCCCTCGACCATGCGCTTGAGCATCCGCTGGCCGTCGGAGTACACCCGTCGCGCCGACTCGCCAACGATGTCGTCGGTCAGGATCGCCGGGTACGGGCCGGCGAGGTCCCAGGTCTGGAAGAACGGCCCCCAGTCGATGCAGGCGGCGAGTTCGGCCAGGTCGTAGTTCCTGAACACGCGGCGGCCGATGAACTTGGGGCTAGGCGGCGAGTAGCCCGCCCAGTCGATCGGCGTCTTGTTGGCGCGTGCCTGCGCCAGCGTGACCATTGGTGTGGCCTTCTTGTTGGCGTGCTGCACGCGCACGCGCTCGTAGTCGGCCTTCAGGTCGGCGATGTACTTCGCCGCCTTGTCGTCGCTGAGCAGCTCGCTGCACACACTCACGCTGCGGCTCGCGTCGGGCACGTAGACCACAGGGCCGTCGTAGTGCGGCGAAATCTTCACCGCGGTATGGACCCGGCTGGTGGTGGCGCCGCCGATCAGGATCGGCATCTTGCGGTCGCGGAAGTAGGCGTCGCGCTGCATCTCGGCCGCCACGTGCTGCATTTCTTCG
>JANOVJ010000014.1:0-5156 GCA_031417295.1 bacterium
AACCGCAACCTACCAGCGCCGCACCAAAGACCAGCTTGCCGCCCGCGTCGCGCAAGACATCTTCGACGGCGCCGTCGTCAACCTCGGCATCGGCCAGCCAACGCTGGTTGCCAACCATCTGCCCGCTGGCCGAGACCTGGAACGCACCGAGCACGCACACGTCGAGATGGCCGCCGCGCATCATCGCGAAGCTGTCGGCGTGGTGGAAGAACGCGCCGCCGGGCAGCAGCGTCACCGGCTGCTTGCCGGCGTTGATGAGGTCGTAGTCTTCCGCGCCCGCGGCCGGCGCCGGGCCCATGCCGATGACACCGTTCTCGCTGTGCAGGATGACTTCGCGGTCGGCGGGCAGGTGGTTGGCGACCAGCGTCGGCAGGCCGATGCCGAGGTTGACGACGGCGCCGTCGGGGATGTCGCGCGCGACGCGTTGCGCCATCTGCTCGCGGGTCCAGCGTTGGTAGGTGCTCATGGTGGCCTCGTCTATGTCGCGGTCTTGAAGCCGCCGGCCGTCGTCTGCGTGCGCCGGACCTTCACCACGCGCTGCACGAACAGCCCAGGCGTGACCACGGCCTCGGGGTCGAGCGCGCCGAGTTCCACCACCTCGTGCACGGCGGCCACCGTGATGCGCGCGGCCATCGCCATCACCGGGCCGAAGTTGCGCGCGGTCATGCGGTAGGTCAGGTTGCCCCAGCGGTCGCCGCGCTCGGCCTTGATGAGCGCGAAGTCGGCATGGATCGGCAGCTCGAACACGAACATGCGGCCGCCGATCTCGCGCGTTTCCTTGCCCTGGGCGAGATCGGTGCCGTAGCCGGTGGGCGTGAAGAAGCCGCCGATGCCGGCGCCCGCGGCACGGATGCGCTCGGCCAGGTTGCCCTGCGGCACCAGTTCGAGTTCGATCTGGCCGGCCCGGTACAGGCGGTCGAAGTGGTGGCTGTCGGCCTGGCGCGGGAAGCTGCAAACGATCTTGCGCACCCGGCCTGCCGCCAGCAGCGCGGCCAGGCCCGTGTCGCCGTTGCCGGCGTTGTTGTTGACGATGGTGAGTTCGCGTGCGCCCTGCGCGAGCAGCGCGTCGGTCAGCTCGTTCGGCAGGCCGGCGGTGCCGAAGCCGCCGATCATCACGGTCGCGCCATCGGGCACGTCGGCGAGCGCGGCCTCTGCGCTTTGAACGATCTTGTCGATCATGGTTCGTCGCCCTCCTTGGCCAGCACCAGCCGCCGTTGCGTCGGGAACAAGCTCAACCCGTAGCGCTGCTGCACCCAGCCCCACAGCCCCTGCTTGAAGAAGATCGTGACCACGATCGCGAGCAGGCCCAGCCCCAGCAGGTACCAGGTGCCGTAGTCGCTGAAGAACTTGTTCAGCGCCCAGAAGATCAGCGCACCGACGATCGGCCCTTCGATGCGGCCGATGCCGCCGATCACGACCATGAAGATCGCAAACGCCGTCCAGTTGACGGAAAACGCCGCGTCGGGGCTGATGCGCAGGTTGCCGACGAAGTAGAGCGCACCGGCCAGGCCGGCGCCGAAGGCCGCCACCACGTAGACCGCGAGCTTCATTCGCCGCACCGCAATGCCCTGGCTTTCGGCGGCGACTTCGTTGTCGCGGATCGCCAGCAGCGCCAGGCCCTGCTTGCTGCGCAGGAACAGATAGACGAGCGCAATCGACGCGACAACGCAGGCCAGCGCCATCCAGAACGTCACGCTTTCGCGGGTGGCTTTCTCGATGCCGCGCAACGCCGTCAGGCTGGTGCCCGAGCCGCCGCCGACGAACGAGGCGTTGGCAAAGCTGAGCCGGAACACCTCGGCGATGACCCAGGTGCCGATCGCGAAGTAGCCGCCCGACAAGCGAAACGCGACCCACGACACCGGCACCGAAATCACGGCTGCGGCCAGCGCCGCGAGCGGGATCGCCACGAACGGGTTCACGCCGGCGAAGTTGCCGAGCATCAGCATGGTGTAACCGCCGAAACCGAAGAAGGCCTGCTGGCCAATCGAAACCATGCCGCCGTAGCCGGCAAGCAGGTTCCACATCATCGCGAAGATGAAGTAGCAGGCGATCTCGACGAACTCGCGCATCCAGCTCGATTCGGCCCACAGCGGCATGCTCGCGGCGAGCAGCACGAGTGCGGCGCTGGCCCCGAGCGCGCTCTGGCTGGCGCGGGTGCTGCGGATCACTTGCACGGTCATCGCCTCAGCCTCGTGTTTTTGGGAACAAGCCTTGCGGGCGCACGACGAGCACCGCCAGGAACATGATGTGGCCGAGCCAGATGCCCCAGCCGGGGTCGATGCGAAAGCCGATCTGCTGCGTCAGGCCGAGCACCATCGCGCCGACGAAGGTGCCCCAGAACGAGCCCATGCCGCCGATGATCACCGCCTCGAACGCGAACAGCAGCAACAGCGGGCCGTCGGACGGCGAGACCGTGGTGCGCATGCCCTGGAAGATGCCGGCAATCGCGATCACGACGAAGGCGATCGCGGTGGCGAGGGCGTAGACCTTCTTCGAATCGAGCCCCATCAGCTCGGCGATTTCCTTGTCGTCGGAAACGGCGCGGAACGCGCGGCCGAGCGAGGTCCGGTCGAAGAGGAGTTGCAGCGCCAGCGTGCACAGCACGGCCACAGCGAAGATCGTGAGCGGCAGCGTGCCGATAGCGAACCCGCCGACTTGCAGGCTGTGCGTGTTGAGCCCGGCCGAATCGAGCGAGCGCGGGTCGGCGGTGAAGACTTCGAGCAGCGCGTTCTGGACCACGATCGAGACACCGAAGGTCACGACGAGCGAAGGCAACGGGTCCTTGCCGAGGGTGCCGTTGAGCACGTAGCGCTGCAGCGCGTAGCCCGCGCCGAAGGCGACCGGCAGCAACAGCAGCCCGACCAGGGCCGGGTGAATCGCCAGCAGCGACGTTGCCGCGATGGCGCCGAACGCACCGAGCACGATGAAGTCGCCCTGGGCCGTGTTGGTGAGCCGCATCACGCCGAACATCAGCGACAGGCCGAGCGCGAACAGGCAGTAGAGGCCGCCGAGCAAGAGACCTTGAAGAAGGGTTTCCAGCATCGCTACACGCCGAAGTACGCGCGGCTGATCTGCTCGCGTGTCAGCGCGCCGCTCGCACCTTCGAGCGAGACCCGGCCTTCCTGGAAACAGTACACCCGCTGCGAGACCCGCTGCGCGACCGACACGTCCTGCTCGACGACGACGACGCTCATGCCTTCGGCGGTGATGGCCGGCATCGCGTCGTAAATCTCCTTGATGACGATCGGCGCCAGGCCGAGCGACAGCTCGTCACACAGCAGCACCGTCGGGTTGCTCATCAGCGCGCGGCCGATCGCGACCATCTGCTGCTGCCCGCCCGAGAGCGAGGTGCCGGGGTGGTGCTTCTTCTGTTCGAGGATGGGGAACATCGCGTAGAGGCGCGGCAGGCTCCATGGCCCGGTGCGGCCGGCGGTGGCGCCCATCAGCAGGTTCTCTTCGACGGAGAGTGAAGGGAAGAGGCGCCGGCCTTCGGGCACCATCGCCAAGCCCTTGCGAACGATCTGCCCCGGCGGCAAGCCGCCGATGGCGGCACCATCGAAACGCACCGTGTCGCGCGACACCTTGACGAGGCCGGTGAGCGCCTTGAGGAACGTGCTCTTGCCCGCGCCGTTGGCGCCGATGATCGCGACCAGCTCGCCCGCATCGAGGTGGAAGTCGATGCCGAACAGGGCTTGCGCGTCACCGTAGAAGGCGGTGAGGCCGGCGGTTTGGACGAGTGCTCGGCCCATCATCCTTCCAATCCCATGTAAACCCGCCGCACCTCGGCATCGTTCATCACCGCCTGTGGCTCGCCCTCGGCCAGCTTCTGCCCGAAGTTGATGACGAACAGCCGGTCGGCGATCGACAGCAGCGCGTGCACCACATGCTCGATCCAGATCATCGTCACGCCCTCGGCCTTGATGCGTCGCAACTCTTCGACCAGCACCGCCGCTTCATGCTCCGTCAGCCCACCCGCAATCTCGTCGAGCAGCAACAGCTTCGGCTTCGTTGCCAGTGCGCGCGCGAGTTCGAGCCGCTTGCGGTTGAGCAGGGTCAACCCACCGGCCGGCTTGTTGGCGTGGGCCTTCAAGCCGGTTTTCTCCAGCACCTCGACCGCTGTCTCCCAAGCCTCGCGCTCCGCCTGCCCACCGCCGAAGCACGCCGCGGTGACGAGGTTCTCGAACACCGTCATCGCACCGAAGGGCTGGGGCACCTGGTAGCTGCGCCCGATACCGCTTCGGCAGCGCTGGTGCGGCGCCAGCGCCGTCACGTCGCGGCCTTCGTATTCGACGCGCCCGCTGTCCACCCGCACATCGCCCGAGATCAGGTTGAACAGCGTTGTCTTGCCGGCCCCGTTCGGGCCCAGGATGCCGAGCGTCTGGCCCTCTTCCACCGCCAGCGTGATGCCGTCGGTGACCTTGAGCGCGCCGTAGGCCTTGCTGACGTCGTGCAGGGCGAGCAAGGGCATGGCGACGTCGCGTTCCAGCTCAGATCAACTTCAACGCGCCACCGACCGGAATGTTCTTCGCGCCTTCGTTGTTGACGATCGTCAGCTCGACCTTGTAGGCCGTGCCCTTGCCCCACTGGCCCAGCACCAGCGGCGTCTTGCTGACGTTCTTGAACGGGCCTTGGCCGCCCCACTTCACCGGGCCGACCACGGTGTTGAGGCTGCTCGCCGCCACCGCGTCGCGCACGTCCTTCGCGCCCGTGCTCTTGCTGCGTTTCAGCGCATCGGCCGCCACCTCGAACAGCGCGTGGGCGAAGCCGATCGGCTGCGTCCACTGCTTCTTCGCGCTCGCTTCGTAGGCCTCGGCCAGTGCCTTCGCGCTCTGCTTCGTCAACGACGAGGTGAACGGGTGCGACGGGCTCCACCAGACTTCGGTCGAGAGGCCGTACCCCAGCTCGCCCAGCGCCTCGATCGCGCTCGGGAACAGCAGCGCCTTGCCGAGCGTGATGACCTTGGGCTGGAAGCCCTGCTGCTTGGCTTGCGTGAGAAAGGTCTTCGCGTCGGGCGGGATCACGACGCCGGTGACGATCTCGACCCCGTCCTTCTTGAACGCGGCGATCTGCGCCGAAAAGTCCTGCGTGCCGTTCTGGAACCGCCCCGGGTCCACCAGCGTGAAGCCCTGCGCGGCCAGCGGCTTCGGAAAGCCCAG
>JANOVJ010000015.1:0-11575 GCA_031417295.1 bacterium
ACGCCAGCGGCACGTTGCTGCTCACGTCGGAACAGCAGAGCTATTCGGTGCTCGGCGAGGCCTACGTGTCGCTCAAGCTGTTCGAGCAGACACTGACCGGCGGGCTGTTCCAGGTCAACCAGCCCGAGGTCAACCTGCAAGACAACCGGATGACGCCGAACACTTTCGAGGGCGCGCAGCTCACGGGCAAGGTCGGTGGCGTGAACTATCTGGGCGGCTATCTGACGGCCGAGAAAACCCGCAACGCGACCCGCTTCGCCAACATGGCGACGATCGCCGGGGCACCTTCGGGCGTGAGTTCGCCGCTGTGGCTGATCGGCCTCGCGGGTGAGCCGGTGAGAGACCTGGCCTGGCACTTTTCAAGCTACTACGTGCCCGACATCCTGAACTCGACGTATGGCGATGCGGCCTGGCTCACGCCCCTTGCCGAAACCATCAAGCTGCGTCTCGGCGCGCAGGCGATGGTCCAGAACAGCAACGGCAGCGATGCCTTGACCGGCTCGGGCTTCTCGACCTACTCCGGCGGCGTGAAAGCCGACCTGATCGCCGGGCCGGCGATCGCCACGCTGGCCTACACCCAGACCGGCCGCGGCGCGGCGTACCGCGCGCCTTATGGGTCGTGGGCCGGCTACACGTCGATGATCTTCCAGGACTTCAACCAGGCCGGCCAGAAGGCCTACCTGATTGGCGGCACCTATGACTTCGCCGGCCAGGGTGTGCCGGGCATGGTGCTCAACGGCGCGATCGTCTTCGGGCGCGACCAGATCAAGGCGACGACGGGCGCGGCGCTGCCGAACCTGACCGAATACGACCTGACGCTCGACTACCGCTTCAGCGCGGCGAGCTGGCCGGAGTGGCTGCGGCCGCTGTGGTTGCGCGCCCGCGCCGCCTACCTCGACCAATCGGCCGCGGGCCATGTCACCGACTACCGCGTCATCGTCAACTACAGCTGGCTTTTCAAGTAAGCGCAGCGGGGCGGCGTCAGCCTTTGTCGGCGTGCTTGTCGCTCTTGGCGTGCGCCTTCGCGTCAACCTTGCCGTGATGGCCGTTGTGGTGGTAGCCCCAATGCTCGCTGTCTTCGTACAGCACCAGCTTGCTCGGGTCCAGCCCGTCGCGCTTTTTCAGGTCGGCCAGCAGCGCGGCATCGCTCAGGTCGAGCGGGTGCGACTTGTCCCAGTCGTGCTGGGCGGTTTTTTCGAGCCGCTTCACGGCCTGTGGATCGTCGGTCTCGATCGCCAGTTCGCGCCGTGAGTCGAAGCTGCCCGGCGCGATGTTGATCGAGCCGACGATCGCCCGCTTGCTGTCGGCGAGCAACATCTTGGCGTGCAGCTTGAGGTGCTTCAGGGTGTGCACCTTGGCCCCCACGTCCTGCAGGATGCGCAGGCCGCCCACGCCCTCGATCAGCTTGTCAGGCTTGAGGGCATGCGGTGGCTTGGCCAGGATGTGCACCTTCACGCCGCGCGTCACCGCGCGCACCAGGCGCTCGATGATCACCTGGTCTTGATAGCGCTCGTTCTGCAGCCACAGCGTGTGCTTGGTGGCGTCGATGAACTCGGCCATCCGCTGGCGGCCGTTGTTGGGGCACCAGATCAGGGGCGAGTTCGCGGGCGCCTTGAACTCGGTGTGCGCCCAGTCGGCCTCGAAGCAGAGCGCCATCTCGGCGACTTCATTCGCACGGGTGGTGACGATGGCGTAGTCGCGCGTCAACGTGAGGTCCTTCGGCTCCCAGTTCAAAGACTCGACGAAGCCTATTCTGTTGTCGATCGACATCGACTTCTGGTGCGTCAGGTCGAACGCCGGGTTGCTGTCGCGGACTTCGATGCCGGCATCGGTGAGTTGCCTGCGCGCCTCGTCGTTCTCGGATTCGCCGCTGCGCCGTGCCGGGTTGAGCGCCACCCGCACCTTGACGCCGCGCTTGTGCGCCGCGATCACCGCGTCGATCAAGGTGGTGTCGGTGAACAGGAACATGCGGATGTCGAGCGAGGCCGCGGCGGCGTCGATGGCGTCGACGAAGGGCTTGGCGGTGTCATCGGGAAGGACGATCAGCGTGTGCGACATGGTGAGGTCTGCTTCGGTTGAACGAATGGGAAACTTCGCGCGCGGCACGTCGATCAAGGTTCGCGGCCGGGGTCGGCCAGATTATCGGGGGCCGCCGCGGCGCTGGTCGAGGTGCCGTCGCCGACCCACGAGCCCATCAGCGTGTAGGCCACCGCCAGCACCACCGGGCCGACGAAGATGCCGACGAGGCCGAACGACAACAGCCCGCCGATCACGCCGGCGAAAATCAGCAGCAACGGCAGGTCGGCGCCGCGCTTGATCAGCATCGGGCGCAGGAAGTTGTCGAGCGTGCCGACCACCAGCGCCCAGATCAGCAGGAAGGTGCCCCAGCCGGTTTCGCCGTTCCAGTAGATCCACGCCACCGCCGGCACCAGCACCGGGAACACGCCGAGCTGGGCAATGCACAGCAGCAGCATCACGGCCGTCAGCAGCCCGGCAAACGGCACGCCCGCGATCGCCAGCCCGATGCCGCCGAGCCCGGCTTGCACCACGGCCGTGACGCCGACGCCGAGGGCCACGCCGCGGATGGCCTGGCCGGCCAGCGTGACCGCGCTGTCGCCGTGCTCGCCCGCCAGGCGCCGGCCGAAGCGGTGCACCGCCAGCGCGGCGGGTTCGCCGCCGGCATACATCAGCGCCGAGATCACGACCGTGAGCAGGAACTGGATGAAGACAAAGCCGACGCTCCCGGCCTGCGCAACGAAGAAGCGCACGATGTCGTCGGCATACGGCGCCAGGCGCGCGATCAGGCCGGTGGCGCCGGCAGCGAAGGCCTGCTCCCAGGCCTGGACCACCTTTTCGCCGACGAATGGAAGGCGGCCGACCCATTCCGGTGGCTGCTGCACCTGCAGATCCGCCAGCGCCTTGGCTTGCGTGACGATGGCGTCGGAGTGATCGACGATGGTGGCGATGGCCAGCATCATCGGGACCACGAACAGCAGCAGCATCAGCAGCGTCATCACCAGCACGGCGAGGCTGCGCCGGTGCCACAGCCGGGCCTCGAACCAGAGCAGTACCGGCCAGGTGGCGACGACGAGCATCGTGGCCCAGATGGTGGCGGCGATGAACGGCCGCATGATCCAGAACGAGGCCACGATGAGCCCGCCGATGAAGAGCACGCCGAGCGTTGTGCGGACGAGGTCACGCGGGGGTTGTTGCATGGAGGTGGGTTCCGTGGCCGCCGCGGGTGCGGTTACAGGCGCTGGTCGGGGTTGCGGTAGGCCCGCGGGCCGGGCGTTCACTGCACGAGTTTCCACTGGCCGGAGCTGTTCTTGCAAAAGATGTGCACGCCTTCGCCCTTGAGCGTCTTGTAGCTGTTGGCAACCAGCAGCTCGCGGCACTTCATGCCCTTGGAATCGAAGCTCTTCTGCGGCGTGACCGAGCCTGCCGCGGGCGTGCGCTCGTTCTTCCAGGCCAGCGTCACGCCGTCGGCGCCGTCGGCCAGCGCCTTGTTGAGGTTGGCCATGAAGAGCTTGTTGTCGGCGTCGTTGAAGCGCGACATCGGCGAGGTGGCGAGCGTGTCCAGGTATTGAGCCTGGGCCGTGCCAGCACACAGCAGGCAGCCCAGCAGAAGTCTTCTGGCAATCGAATTCATCGTCGGGCTTCTCTCGGGTTAGCGCGCTCGCGGCGATTGTGCATGAGCCCGCCGGGCCGCCCCAAGGGCGAATACCGGAGTGCGCAGCACGAAGGCCCTCCGGTGAGCGCCGGCGCGGCCAAGCGCCCCGGATAATGCCGGCCATGACAGACAACAATGAATGGCTGACGGTCGATTCGCTCGACCTCGAAGCCCAGGGCGTGGCCCGCAACGCTGAAGGCAAGGTCGTTTTCATCGAGGGCGCGTTGCCCGGCGAGCAGGTCCAGGTGCGGGTCTCGCGGCGCAAGAACAACTGGGAGCAGGCCGCTATGACGGCGTTGCGCAACGAGAGCGCGCAGCGCGTCACGCCGGCCTGCCCGCACTTCGGCCTGCACGCCGGCGCCTGCGGCGGCTGCAAGATGCAGCATCTGCACCCGGCGGCGCAGGTGGCGGTGAAGCAGCGCGTGGTCGAAGACAACCTCTGGCACCTGGGCAAGGTGCGGCCCGAACGGCTGCTGCGGCCGATCGAGGGCCCGGCCTTCGGCTACCGCTACCGGGCCCGGCTGTCGGTACGCAACGTCTACAAGAAGGGCACGGTGCTGGTCGGCTTTCATGAGCGCAAGTCGAGCTACGTGGCCGACATGCAAAGCTGTGCCGTGCTGCCGCCGCATGTGAGCGCACTGCTGCTGCCGCTGCGCGAACTGATCGGCTCGATGGACCAGCCGGATCGCCTGCCGCAGATCGAGCTCGCGATCGGCGACACGGTGACGGCCCTGGTGCTGCGCCACCTCGACCCGTTGACCGATGCCGACGTGGCCCGGCTGCGCGCCTTTGCCGCAGCAAAGAACGTGCAATGGTGGTTGCAGGCGAAGAGCCCGGACGCGATCGTTCCACTCGACTCCGACGGGCCGGCCCTGGCCTACGCGCTGCCCGAGTTCGGCTTGACGATGCCGTTTCGGCCGACCGATTTCACGCAGGTCAACGCGCACATCAACCGCGTGCTCGTCGGGCGCGCGCTGCGCCTGCTCGACGTGCTGCCGCACGAGCGCGTGATCGACTGGTTCTGCGGCCTCGGCAACTTCACGCTGCCGATCGCGACCCTGGCTCGCGAAGTTCTTGGCATCGAGGGCAGCGAGGCGCTGGTGGCGCGTTCGAGGGCCAACGCCGTGCTCAACGAGGCGGCCCACCCCGGCCTCGCGGCGCGAACGCGCTTTGTGGCGCGCAATCTGTTCGAGCTCTCGGCCGAGCAACTGGCCGCCGATGGCAGCGCCGAAAAATGGCTGGTCGACCCGCCACGCGAAGGCGCGTTCGCGCTCGTCAAGGCGCTGGCTGAACTGCACACCGAGCCGCAGCGCGCGCCCGGTTGGCGGCCACCACAGCGCATCGTCTACGTGAGCTGCAACCCGGCCACGCTGGCCCGCGATGCGGAAGTTCTGGTGCATCAGGCCGGCTTCCGCTGCACGGCGGCGGGGGCGGTGAACATGTTCCCGCACACGGCGCATGTGGAGAGCATGGCGGTCTTCGACAGCCCCTAAGGAACCACCGCCAGGAACAGGAAGTCGGCAAACAGCACCAGGTGGATCACGCCTTGCATCACTGTCGCCCGGCCGCTGCCGAGCGTCAGCGTGCCGACGATCAGGGTCAGCGTCAGCATCACGATCTGCACCGGCGGCAACCCGAGCACGAGCGGGAACGGGAAGTAGGGCGAGAGGGCAGCTACCACCGGGATCGTCAGGCCGATGCTCGCCAGGCCCGAGCCGAGGGCCAGATTGAGGCTCGTTTGCATCCGGTTGTTGCGCGCCGCGCGCAGGGCGGCGCCGGTCTCGGGCAGCAGCACGATCAGCGCGATCAGCACGCCGGCCACCGCCTTCGGCGCGTTGGCTGCGGCAACGCCAGCTTCGAGCGCCGGCGCCAGTGCCTTGGCCAGGCCGACCACCCCGACCAGCGACACCAGCAGCAACGCGAGGCTGGTCCAGGCGACCCAGTTCGGGGGCGCCGCCGCGTGGCTGTCGCTGTCGGGGTTGCCGACCGGCAGGAAGTAGTCGCGGTGGCGCACCGTCTGCACGAACACGAACACGCCGTAAAGTGCCAGTGAGGTGATGCCGGCGAAGGCCAACTGCGAGCCGCTGTAGGTTGGCCCGCCGGTGGTGGTGGTGAAGCTCGGCAGCACCAGCGCGAGGCCGGCCAGCGCGCCGATCGAGGCCAGCGCCGGGCTGGTGCCCTCGACCCGGAACGCCATCACCCCGTGGCGCAGCCCGCCAACCACCAGGCACAGCCCGACCACGCCGTTGCATACGATCATGATCGCCGCGAAGACGGTGTCGCGGGCCAGCGAGTTGGCGCTCTCGCCGCCGGTCAGCATCAGCGAGACGATCAGCGCCACCTCGATCACCGTCACTGCGACCGCGAGCACCAACGTGCCGAACGGCTCGCCGACACGGTGCGCGACGACCTCGGCATGGTGGATCGCCGCGAGCACGGCCCCTAACAGCGCGGCCGCGAGCAGCAGGCCGAGCAGCAGCGTCAGCGGCTGGCCCCAGCCGAGCGCCAGCGTGAGCAGCGCCAGCGGCGGCACGGCAAGGCTCCACGGTGGCAGGCCGGGAATCCGCAGCCACGCGGCACGCCTGGAGGGCAGGGCATTGATCGTCATCGAGCGATGCTATCGGATCGGGCCGGTGCGTCCGGGGTCCAAGGCGGGGGCCGTCCAGGCGCTGCCGACACGCTATCCTCTGCCCGCCGCAGGCAGGCTGCGGCGGGCAGTTTCATGGTTTCAATCAACGCTTCGATCATGTCCGTGCGCCAATGCCAGCCTCAGCACGCCACGGCATGCGCTGCGGGCGCGCTGGCGGCCCGTGTTCGCCGTGGCGGCCGGGTCGCAGCGCTGTGGCTGGCGGCCGCGCTCGCCGCGCCCGGCTGGGCGCTGGGGGCGGGCCCCGACGCCTCGGTTGCGACCCCTGAAGCGCGCGCGTCCGCGATCACGCCGGCCGAGATTCCAGCTCGCGCCGATGCCGACGAGCAACTGCTCGAGGCGATCCTGCGCCGCTCGCAAATGACCGGGGCGGTCGAGCGCTTCGAGCGCGCGCTGGCCACCCAGTCAGCGGCCCTGAAGCGCCTCGCCGCGCAGACCCACGGCAGCGACCTGACGCAGCTGTCGGTGCGCCGGCTGGAGAGCCTGGTCTGGCATTGGCACCTCAACGAGCGCGCGGTCGCGCAGACCCGGGCCGAGCTCGCGCGCGCCACCAGCGTGGCCTCCGAAGACGCGGCCGCGCTGGCCAGCCTGCGCACGGCGTGGCAGGCGACGCGGGCCGAAGAAGGGCTGGCCACGGCGCTGTTGCCGCGAGTCGATGAGCTGCTGGCCCAGATCGACCAGGCGCAGCAAGTGCTGGCCAAGCCGCTGGCCAAGATGCTCGCGCTGGGGCGCACCAGCAGCGCGCTGACGACCCAGGTTCAAAGCGGCGTGGCCGAGGTGCTGGTGATGGTCGAGGAGCAGGACCGAAGCCTGCTGCGGATGGACCGCCCGCCGCTGTGGCAGGCGCTGCGCGAGACCGGCGCGCGTGAGCCGATCAGCGTCGGGTTCCGGCGCAGCCTGGAGATCGAACTGGCGTTCGCAGACGCCTACGACGCGGCGAACGCGCGCATGTTGCCGGCGCTGGGCGCACTGGCGGCGGTGCTGCTGCCGCTGATGTTCTGGCTCAAGCGGCGCGCCCGCGCCCTGGTGACTGCGGGGCAGGCGAGCGAGCCCTCGATGCAGGCGCTGGCACGCCCTTGGGCGGCGTGGCTGTTGCTGGTGGCCGCGGGCGCGATGCTGTACGACTTCCAGGGCCCGATCATGCGTCAGCAGTTGGTGATGCTGCTCGGCTGGGTGCCTGTGCTCGGCTTGCTGCAGCGCCGCTTCCTGGCCGTTATCGGGCCGTGGGCCTACCTCAGCGCGGTGTTCTACTTTCTCAACCTGCTGGCCTCGCTGCTGGCGGGCAACGACCTGCTGTACCGCGCCTTCCTGCTCGGCATCAGCCTGTCGATGCTGGTCACGCTCGGCTGGGGCCTCGTGCGCCCCTCGGCGGCTGGCGGCGATGCGAGCCACCCCTTGCAGACCCCGACCTGGCGCCTCCTGCGCTGGGCAGCGTGTGCGGTGATGCTCGCTGCGGCGGGCTCGAACGTCCTCGGCAATGTATCGCTCGCGGCGATGCTCATCGCGGCCACGCTCGACAGCAGCTACGTCGCGCTGGCGATGTACGCGGGCAGCAAGGTGGTGGTCGCAGTGGCGCAGGTGCTGCTCGCCGGGCCGACGGCGTCGAGGCTGGCCACGCGGCATTCGGCATCGTTGGTCCCGGCCGCGGCCAAGCTCGGGCGGACGGTGCTGGTGCTGGCCTGGCTGGTCTTCACCCTGCAATCGTTTCGCATCTACCGGCCGCTGTCGACCTTTCTCATCGCCGTGCTGACGCGCGAGTTCCAGCTCGGCGAGTTGTCGCTCAGCCTGGGCAGCCTGGTCGCGTTCGCGGCTGCGACCTGGGCCGCGTTCTGGCTCGCGAAAACGATCCGCCTGGTGCTGTCGGAAGACCTGCTGCCCGCCTTGTCGCTGCCGCGCGGGGTCGGCAACAGCATTTCATCGCTCAGTTACTACACGGTGCTGTTCCTGGGCCTGCTCGCGGCGCTGGCGGCGGCCGGCTTCCATGTCGGGCAGTTGACGATCGTGTTCGGTGCGCTCGGTGTCGGTATCGGCTTCGGCCTGCAAGACATCGTGCGCAATTTCGTCGCCGGGATGATCCTGATGTTCGAGCGCCCGATCCAGCGCGGCGACACGGTCGAGGTCGCCGGCATGACCGGCCGGGTGCGCGAGATCGGCCTGCGGGCGACGATCGTGACCACCTTCGAAGGCGCCGACGTGGTGGTGCCCAACGGCATGCTGCTGGCCGACAAGCTGGTCAACTGGACGCTCAGCGGCACCCGGCGCCGGATCAACCTCGACATCAGCACCGGCTATGGCGCCGACCCGCAGCGCACGATCGAGCTGCTGGTCGGCATCGCGCGAACGGTGGACGGCATCTCGTTCAGCCCGGCGCCAGCGGCGATCATGACCGGCCTGGTGCCCGGGGCGCTGGAGTTCAACCTCCGCGCCTGGACCACCGAGGGTACGGATTGGGTCACCGTGCGCAGCGCTTTGGCAGTCAAGGTGCGGGACGGCCTGGCCGAGGCCGGCATTGCAGTGCCCATGCCGCAGCGCGACCTGCATTTGCGCAGTGTTTCCCGAGACGCGGCGGCCGAACTGGCGAACCTGCCGCCCACGGCGCCGACTTGAGGCTTTGATCGCTTCTGCGACGCCCAAAAGGAAAGGGGCCCGAAGGCCCCTTTTTCCAGCAGCGCGGTGGCTCAGTCGCGTGAGCCGCCGAAGATGCCCAGCAGCGCCAGCAGCGACTGGAACACGTTGAACAGGCTCAGGTACACGCCCAGCGTGGCGGTGATGTAGTTGGTTTCCTCGCCATCGCGCACGCGCTTCAGGTCGTGCAGGATGAAGGCCGAGAAGATGCCGATCGCCAGCACCGAGACCGTGATCATCAACGCGCTCGACTGAATGAAGATGTTGGCGACGCCCGCCACCAGCAACATGACCATGCCGATGAACAGCCACTTGCCCATGCTGCTCAGGTCGCGCTTGATCACCGTCGACATCGTTGCCATGCCCAGGAAGATCAGCCCGGTGCCGGTGAAGGCCGTCATGATCAGCCCGGCACCGTTGGCGAGGCCAAGCACCGAGCCGATCAGGCGCGACAGCATCAAGCCCATGAAAAACGTAAAGCCGAGCAACACCGGCACGCCGGCGGCCGAGTTCTTGGTTTTCTCGATCGCGAACATCAGGCCAAACGCGCCTCCGAGGAAGACGATCAGACTCATGCCCGGGCCCATGGCCGAGACAATGCCGGTGCTGACACCGATCCACGCGCCAAGCACGGTGGGCACCATCGACAGCGCGAGCAGCCAATAGGTGTTGCGCAGCACGCGGTTGCGTTGCGCCACCACATCGCCGGAACCGGCATAACCGGTGTAGGCAGTTTGCAGACTTTCGTTCATAAGGCCTCCGAGTTGAAACTGGATGCGGGCTGTGATCCCGTGAACCGCATTCTAGTTCCCTCGCTTGCGCGGTGTGCGCGATGTTCGGGTGGGCCGGGACGGGCAGCCGCTCGCCTATAATGACGCCTGTAAATCCTCAACAGCCCGCCTGGCGAAACTTCCGCTGTTTCCCGCTGAAACCTGCCCAGGTTTGACTCCGGACTCGCGCTCTCAGAGCAGAGCTTGGCGAGCACAAGAACGGAGAGTTGTGTGCTGCCGTCCCTGCTGCCACTGCAAAGCCAGGCTTTGCTTGCCCTCGCCGACGGCACGATGTTTGAAGGCATCGCCATCGGCGCCACCGGTCTTGCCGTTGGCGAGGTCGTCTTCAACACCGCGTTGACGGGCTACCAGGAGATCCTCACCGATCCGAGCTACTGCCGCCAGATCGTCACGCTGACCTACCCGCACATCGGCAACACCGGTGTCAACGCGCAGGACGTCGAGTCCGGCAAGGTTCACGCCGCCGGCTTGATCGTGCGCGACGTGGCCCTGCTGGAGTCCAACTTCCGCAGCACGCGAACGCTTGGCCAGTACCTGCGCGATGAGGGTGCGGTGGCGATTGCCGGCATCGACACACGGCAGTTGACCCGCCTGCTGCGCAGCATGGGCGCCCAGAACGGTTGCATCGTTGCCTTGCCGCTGGGCGAAGCCCTCACCGCTGCCCACCGCGCGGACGCGCTGGCCCGTGCCCGCGGTGCGCCAAGCATGGCGGGGCTTGACCTGGCAAAGGTCGTCAGCACACGCCAAGCGCACGGCTGGACCGAAACCGAATGGTCGCTCGCAGGTGAGGGCGGGGGCGAGGGCCCCAGCTTCGGCGCGCAGGTTGCACCGCGCTTTCACGTGGTGGCGTACGACTTCGGCATCAAGCGCAACATCCTGCGGATGCTCGCCAGCCGCGGTTGCCGGCTGACTGTGGTGCCAGCGCAAACCCCGGCCGCCGAGGTGCTGCGCCTGGCACCGGATGGCGTTTTCCTGAGCAACGGGCCGGGCGATCCCGAACCTTGCGACTACGCCATCGCCGCGGCCCGCGAGCTGATCGAGCGCGGCCTGCCGACCTTCGGCATCTGCCTCGGCCACCAGATCCTGGCGCTGGCCTCGGGCGCCCGCACCTTCAAGATGAAGTTCGGCCACCACGGCGCGAACCACCCGGTGAAAGACCTCGACTCCGGCCGCGTCAGCATCACCAGCCAGAACCACGGTTTTGCGGTCGACGAGTGCACGCTGCCGGCGAACCTGCGGCCCACCCATGTGAGCCTGTTCGACGGCACGCTGCAGGGCCTGGCCCGCACCGACAAGCCCGCGTTCTGTTTCCAGGGCCACCCCGAAGCGTCGCCCGGGCCGCACGACATCGGCTACCTGTTCGACCGTTTCATCGCCTTGATGGACGTTGCGCACACTGAAAAGACGAGCCATGCCCAAGCGCACTGACCTCAAATCCATCCTCATCATCGGCGCCGGCCCGATCATCATCGGCCAGGCCTGCGAGTTCGACTACTCCGGCGCCCAGGCCTGCAAGGCGCTGCGCGAAGAGGGCTACCGCGTCATCCTCGTCAACAGCAACCCGGCGACGATCATGACCGACCCGGAGATGGCCGATGCGACCTATATCGAACCCATCACCTGGCAAGTTGTCGAACGCATCATCGCCAAGGAGCGGCAGGCTTTTCCGGACGAAAAGATGGCGGTGCTGCCGACGATGGGCGGGCAGACCGCGCTGAACTGCGCGCTCGATCTGCACCGGCACGGCGTGCTGGCGAAGTACGGCGTCGAGATGATCGGCGCCAACGAACACGCCATCGAAAAGGCCGAGGACCGGCTGAAGTTCAAGGACGCGATGACGAG
>JANOVJ010000016.1:0-2528 GCA_031417295.1 bacterium
CACCGCCGAGGTTCAAGCCGACCGGCTGCGCAGCGCACAGGCACTGGCCGAGCGCTTCGGCTGCGTGGTGTTGCTGAAAGGCTCGGGCAGCGTGATCGCCGCGCCGGGCCGGGTGCCCTACATCAACCCGACGGGCAATGCATCACTGGCCACGGCTGGCACGGGCGATGTACTGGCGGGCTGGATCGGCGGGCTGTGGGCGCAGGCTGGCACCGCAGAGCGCACGTTCCTCATTGCAACGAGAAGCGCGTACCTGCACGGCGCGGCGGCCGAGGCGGCGGGCGTAACGCCGCTGCGTGCTGCCGATCTGGTGGATTGGATGTTGAGACTGCCCGCACTGGATCGAAGCGGCTGAGACAGGCAGCGTCTGCAGAATGGCTAAGCGCGCGTCCGCGGTGTACGGCGAGCCGGGCGGGCGGCCAATTGCGCGAGCTCGATCAGACTCGTCAGCGCCGCGTTGACGGCATCCGCATTTGGAAAGACTTTCGCAACCTCCGGCGTCAACACCACGATGTTCGAGGCCGCCTTCAGGCGGGCCGAATACTTACCCCGGGCCATGGGGCCGAAGTCGCCGCGCTTGTACTCCGGCCGCAGATCGTCTGCGTCGGCGGGCTTGACTGTCTTTATAGATTCGCCGTTCGTGTTTCGTGGCAGGGCGGGCGGTGATGCTTCTTGAGCAGAGTCCACCGGTTGGTTCTGTGGGACGGCTACGCTCGACCAGGTGTTGGCAGCAGCGTGCGCGCGGCCCCACTGGGCCAGGCTTCGATGTCCCTGCTGGACGGAGCCGCCGATCAATTGATCGCCGCCGACCCCGGTGCCTGCACGATCGCCGGCGTGAACAGCCCGCCCACATCCACCGCATCGAAGTGGTACTTGAGCCCGCAGAACTCGCAGCCGATCTCGACCCGGCCCTGCTCGACGACGATGCCGTGCACCTCGTCGGCACCCAGCCCGATCAACATTCGCCCGACGCGTTCGCGCGAGCAGTTGCAGGCAAAGCGCGGTGCGCTGTCGCCCTGCTGCGGCTCGAAGCGGCGCAACTTCTCTTCCCAGAACAGGCGGTGCAGCAAGGTGCCGGCGTCCAGGCTCAGCAGTTCTTCTGCGGTGAGCGTGCCGGCCAGCAGCGCGATGCGGTTGAAGTCTTCGTTCAGACCGATCTCGTCCTCGTTCTTCTGGCCCGCGAGGTTGCCCGCGCCGGTGACCGGCATGCGCTGGATCAGCAGGCCGGCGGCCACGTCGTCATTCGCGGCCAGGATCAGCCGCGTGTCGAGTTGTTCGGACTGCAGCATGTAGTGCTCCAGCACCTGCGAGAGCTGCTGAAGCGGCTCGCGTCGGTCGCCATGCAAGGGCACCACGCCCTGGTACGGCTGTTGCCCGGGGAACTTGTCTTTCGGGTCGAGCGTGATCGCGCAGCGCCCGCCGCCGTTCACGTTGAGCATCGCTTCGAGTTGCGCATCGGCCGGCACCTCGCCCACCACCGTGCCGGTGACGCGAAACGCCAGGTCGGGCTGCACCTCGGCCACCGCCAGCTTCACCGGCCCGTCGCCGTAGACCTGCAACACCAGCGCGCCGTTGAAACGGATGCTGGCCTGCATCAGCACCCCCGCCGCCGCCATCTGGCCGAGCAGCGAACGCACCGGCGCCGGGTGCGCGTCGCTGGCCTGGCGACGGCGCAGCACCTCTTGCCAGTCAGCCGTCAAGCGCACGAGCATGCCGCGCACGGGCATGCCTTCGAAGAGGAAGCGATGCAGTGCGCTCATGCGATTTTCTTCAGCCCTTTGCGAAACCGTTTTGCGTTTTCGATGTAGTGCTCAGCGATGCGCTGCAGCCCCACGATCTGCTCCGGCGTGAGCGGGCGCACCACCTTCGCCGGGCTGCCGACGATCAGCGAGCCGTCGGGGAATTCCTTGCCCTCGGTCACCAGCGCACCCGCGCCGACCAGGCAGTTGCGGCCGATCTTCGCGCCGTTCAACAGCACCGCCTGGATGCCGATCAGCGAGTTCTCGCCCACCGTGCAGCCGTGCAGCATCACCTGGTGGCCGACGCTGACGTTCTGTGCCAGCGTGACCGGAAAGCCCGGGTCGGCGTGGATCACCGTGCCGTCCTGGATGTTCACGCCGCGGCCGATGCGGATCGGCTCGCCGTCACCGCGCAGCACGGCGCCGAACCACACGCTCGCGTCTTCGGCCAGCTCGACGTTGCCGATCACCTGGGCACTGTCGGCCACCCAGGCGCTGTCGGCGATGCGGGGCGATTCGTCGCCGAGTTGGTAGAGGGCCATGCGCGTCCTTGTCTCGTGTCTTTATCCTGGCAGCTCATAATTTTACGGATGAACCCCCGCCAGCGCGCCCTGGAGGTCTTGTGCCTCGCCGACCCGGCCGCGAAGGCAGAACAGGCACGCGCGCTGTTCGATGCGCTCACGTTGGAAGCGATCGACCCGCACGCGGGGTTGGTCGCACCGCCCGGCCTGCCGGGTCGGCCGGCGCGGCCACGCCTCGTTTCGCCAACGCAGGTGCCGGCCCGTTCGC
>JANOVJ010000017.1:0-1628 GCA_031417295.1 bacterium
GGTCGGCGCGGTGATCGGCCGCGCGTCGGGCGGGAGTGCGCACCCAGGTTTCCTTTCGGCCCAGGTCCCAGACCCACATCGACAGCCGCGCAGCCTGGGCCGCGAGGCTCATCCGCTGCTCGCTTTGCGCCAGGGCCGAGGCGGTGCGGCGGCGCAACCGCCGCTCGATGAGCAAGGCGCCGATGAGCCCGGTCTGGACCAGGATCACCGCGCCCGCGATCAGCACGAATTGCCAGTACGCCTCCCAGAAGCTCGGCTCCTTGAACTGGATCACCGCGTCGGGCGGCACGGCCTCGGGCGCAATGCCCCAGCGCCGCGCTTGCCGCCAGTCGAGGTGGATCTGATTGGGCATGGTCTTCGGCAGCACGACCGCAGCCGGTGGCGTGCCGGCCAGCAAGGCGATCGCGGTGTTCGCGGCAAGGCGCCCCATCGCGACATAGCTTGTCATGCTGCCGCCGACGATGCCGATGCCCATGAAGGTGGGGAACGGGCCATAGACCGGTGCCGCCGACGCTGCGGCGACGAACCGGGCCCCTTCCCGCGGTACGAACAGGCGTCCGTCGCCGTCGCGGAAGTAGCCCGGCGTGAACACCACCGAGTCGCTATCCAGTGCGGCCAGCCGCTGCGTCAACGCGTCCGCGGGCAGGCCGTTCAGAAACTCGAGCGAAACCTTGCCGTCGAGGCTCGCCGCCTCGTTGCGCAGGCGCTTCTCCCACCTGCGGTCCCACTCGGTGTTCCCGGTCACGAGCACCAGGTTGCGCGCCTTGGGGTGCCAGCGCAGCGCCTGCTCGACGGTACCGAGAAAGTCCAGTTCGACCGGAACGCCAATCACGTCGGCCGGCAGCGGCACCACCGTGCGCAGGATGGTGGTGGAAACAGACTGGTAGTTGACCGGTGCATCGGGAAAAATTCGCGACCGGTGGCGCAGCACAAACGCGAGCGCTTCCTCGCCACCGACGATGACGACCTCCGGCGCGTGCGTCGCATACTTGTCTCGCAGGTAGCTGGCGATCGTCTGCCCGTACGCGTCGCCGCTGAATTTGGGCGCGTCGAGAAACTCGGCCGACAGTTCCACCCGCACGTCAGGGCGGGAAGCGAAGACCTCGGACAGGCCACGGTCGAATTCCACATTCGCAGGCAGCAGGCGGCCGTTGGAAAACAGCACCAGCACATCGCGCGGCTCAGCGGCGGCAGCGACCGGGGCAAAGCCGACCAGCCAGGCCATCTAGAGCCAGCCGAGCGCCACCCCGCGGGCGCTGCCAGAACAGCCAGACCGCCACGCGCTGCCGGATGCCGCTTCAGCGCCGATTCTGGAACCTGTTCGCGCTGTCAAGGCGGCTGCTTTCTAGAAGCCATGGGCGCCACAAGTTTAGGGCCTGGAGATCGGCGTCCGGCTGGGTGTGGCGGTGTCTTTCGTGGTGACGGCTCCTCCGGGCGCCGTGCACAATCGAAGCCGTCACCGACAGGAGCGCAAACATGGCCACCACCCCCAAATCCGCCGCCAAAGCACCAGCCCACGCCTTCGCCAACACGCGCAAGACGTTCAAGACCGCCTCCGGCCGCGAAGGCCAGTTCTTCTCGCTGCCGGCGCTGGCGAAGACCTACCCGAACATCAGCCGACTGCCGGT
>JANOVJ010000018.1:0-4345 GCA_031417295.1 bacterium
GCCCCCTGCCGCAACCCGCCCGGCGCCACCCTTGCTATCGTGCAGGCCTGGCTGGAGAACCGCATGGACACCAAGATCTCCCCACTGGCCGCGCTGAAGGACCCCGGCCTGCTGAAGACCGACGGCCTGATCAACGGCGAATGGGTTCGCGGTGCCTCACGCTTTGACGTGATCGACCCGGCCACGAACCTGAAGCTGGTCGACGTGGCCGATCTGGGCGTTGCCGAAACCGAAGCGGCCATTGCTGCGGCCAACAAGGCCTTCCCGGCCTGGCGCGCCAAGACGGCGAAAGAGCGCGCGGCAATCCTGATGACGTGGTTCCGCCTGATGAACGAGCACGCCGACGACCTGGCGCGCATCATGACCGCCGAACAAGGCAAGCCGCTCGCCGAAGCCCGCGGCGAGGCGATCTACGGTGCGAGCTTCATCGAGTGGTTTGCCGAGGAAGGCAAGCGCGTCTACGGCGAAACCATCCCGACCACCGACAACAACAAGCGCTATGTCGTCATCAAGCAGGCGATGGGCGTTTGTGCCGCGATCACGCCGTGGAACTTTCCGATCGCGATGATCACGCGCAAGGTCGGCCCGGCGCTCGCGGCCGGCTGCCCGGTGATCGTCAAGCCGGCCGGGCAGACGCCGCTGTCGGCCCTCGCAGTGGCTGAACTCGGGCAGCGCGCCGGGCTGCCGCCGGGGGTCCTGAACGTCATCACCGCCGTCAAGTCGGCAGCGATCGGCAAGGTCTTGTGCGACAGCGACGTGGTGCGCCACATCTCGTTCACCGGCTCGACCGAGGTCGGCCGTATCCTCGCCGCGCAATGCGCGCCGACGATCAAGAAGCTCAGCCTCGAGCTTGGCGGCAACGCGCCGTTCATCGTCTTCGACGACGCCGACCTCGACAGCGCCGCCGAGGGTGCGCTCGCCAGCAAGTACCGCAACGCCGGCCAGACCTGCGTCTGCGCAAACCGGCTTTACGTGCAGGACAGCGTTTACGACGCCTTCGTCGAAAAGCTCGCCGCCAAGGTTCGTGGCATCAAGATGGGCAACGGCTTCGAGCCCGGCGTGACGCAGGGCCCGATGATCGACGACAACTCGATCGCCAAGATCGAGAGCCATGTGGCCGATGCGCTTGCCAAGGGTGCCAAGCTGCTGATCGGCGGCAAGAAGTCGGGCGCACGCTTCTTCGAACCCACGGTGCTGACCGACGCCACCAGCGACATGCTGTGTGCGCGCGAAGAAACCTTCGGCCCGGTGGCACCGGTGTTCCGCTTCAAGACCGAGGCCGAGGCGATCGCGCTCGCCAACGACACCGAGTTCGGTTTGGCGGCTTACTTTTACAGCCGCGACATCGGGCGCATCTTCCGCGTCGGCGAAGGGCTGGAGTCGGGCATGGTGGGCGTCAACACCGGCATCATCTCGACCGCCGAGGTGCCGTTCGGCGGGGTCAAGCAATCGGGCCTGGGGCGCGAAGGTTCGCGCCACGGCATCGACGACTATGTGGAGATCAAGTACCTCTGCCTCGGCGACATCCAGAAGTGACGCTTAGCGACCGTCGATCTCGCCGTCGTTGGCGGCGCCCGTGTCGTGCCAGACGCTTTCGCGCCAGTTGACGAAACCGCTGCGGCCCGAGGCCTGCGCCGCTGCCGCGGCGGCCACGGCCTGACGCATCAGCACGCCGGCGTCGGCACCGTCTGCCGGGTAGCGGCTGACCCCGGCGCTGGCCGCCACGGCCACCTGCTGGCCCGACAACGTGAACGGCTCGTGCAGGGCCGCCAGCAGCTTCAGCGCCACGCGGTCGGCGTCGAGCGGCTCCTCGGTCGAGGCCAGCAGCAGCGCAAAAGAATCGGCGGCCAGCGCAGCGACCACATCACTGGCGCGCACGGCCGCGCGCAGGCGCACCGCCACCTTGCGCCGCAACACGTTGGCCGACTCGCGCCCCAGCGTGGCCTCGGTCGTGGCGAAGCCTTCGATGCGCAGCACCAGCAAGGCCATCGGCGCCGGCTCGCGGCCGCGCAGTGCGAGCAACTGGCTCATGTGCTCGATCAGTTGCTGGCGGTTCGGCAGCCCGGTCTGCAGATCGGTGGCGAAGGCCTTGCGGGCCGCAAGCTCGATGCGCTTGCGTTCGACCGCCAGGCGCAGGCTGCGCGCGAGCGCGGCAGCGGCGGTCTGCCCGGCCGCGGGCAGGTCGAGCACATCCTGCACGCCGGCTTGCACCAGGCGCAGCGCGAGCGCCGGGTCGAACGGCGCAGGCAAGGCGACCACCACGGCGGCGTCGGGCGTGGCCTGGGACAGGCCGGGCCAGAGCGGCAGGTTCGCGGCGTCGGCAGGCTCGGCGCACAGCAGCACCGCGTCGAAGCTGCGTTCGCCGAGCCGCCCGATCGCGAGCGCCAGGCCCCCACAGCGCTCGATGTTGAACGGCCCGAAGGCCGAGCCTTCGAGCGAGCGAAGGTCGAGCCCGCGCGGCCCGGCGGCGTTGTCGATCAGCAGCAGTTGCAATCTCTCGTCGCCCACATCGGCCTCTCATTTGCCTGCGCCAGCCTATGGCCAATGGCGGCGCCGGTCAATCGGTTTGAGGGCGCCCGGCACTCCTATAATCGGCGCATCGCGGGTGTAGTTCAATGGTAGAACGGCAGCTTCCCAAGCTTCATACGAGGGTTCGATTCCCTTCACCCGCTCCACAAGCATTCACGGGCCCGCGATGGGCCCGTTTTGTTGTCTGCCAGATGCGCCGAGAGTAAACCAAATGCCCGCCCGACCTTCAGCAGGAAAGCAGCTTGGACTGCTTGTTGATGATCTCGCGCGCCCGGTCGAGCGCGTAGATCAATGCGTCGTGGGGCGACGCCCAACGGTGGCCGCAGGCCAGGCTTTCGTCGCGATAGGCCTCGCGCCCGACATGCGGTTCGCGCTCGAAGCGCTTGACGACCACGGCGGCGATGTAGCCATCGCCCTGGGGCGCTTCGCGCGCCCCGGCATAGATTCGATAGGGACCCACGGTTCGTTCATCGAAATGCAATTTGCGCTCCCCGCCGGCGCCACCGCCGACCGTGGGCTGCACTATCTGCCGCTCGCCGCCGAAGCGCCATCCACCACAAGGTGGCACTCCGATGGGGGAAGGGATCGCCCGCATGACAGCCCGATTCAGCGCCCGCTTCAAGCGCCGGCTTCGCGGCCGACGCGGCTTGCACAGCCGAGCCGGGCGTGAGAGGCTCGACGCGCATGACGCCTCCCACCATTCCCCGCCGCGCGCTCGTTCTGCTCGCAGTCCTGACGCTGGTCTGGGGCACCAACTGGCCCTTGTTCTCGTTCGCGGTGCGCGAAGTTTCGGTCTGGACCTTCCGCGCCGTGGCGGTCGGCATCGCCGGCCTGGTGCTGCTTGCGGCGGCCCGCGCTCGCGGCGAATCGCTGTTGATTCCAAGACGGCATCGCCTGCGCATCTGCGTCGCCACCTTCTTCTACCTCGTGCTGTGGAACATCGCGAGCACCTACTCGGCGATCCTGATTCCCTCCGGCCAATCAGCCGTGCTCGGCTTCACGATGCCGCTCTGGTCGGCGCTGATCTCCTGGGCCGTGCTCGGCCAGCGCCTCGGCGGCCGGCTGGTGCTGGCCGTGGCCCTGGGCGCCGCCGGCGTCACGCTGCTGATGGTGCCGAGCTTCACCGCCTATGCCCAAGCGCCGCTCGGTTTTGCGCTCGGCCTGCTGGCGGGCGTGGGCTGGGCGGTGGGCACGCTGATCCTCAAGGCCGGCAAGGTGGACGTGCCGGCGCTGGTGCTGACCGGCTGGCAACTGCTGATTGCCGCCGTGCCGATCACCCTTGGCGCGTTCGCGCTCGGCGACGGCCACTGGTTCATGCCGTCGTGGCCATCGATCGCCGTGATCGGCTACATCACGCTGGTGCCAATGGCGATCGGCAACGCGTGCTGGTTCACGATCGTCGGCATGTTGCCGGCCCACGTGGCGGGTTTGTCGGCGGTGTTGGTGCCGGTGGTGGCGATGGTGGCGGGCGCGGCGATGCACGGCGAGCCGCTCGGGCCGCTTCAATGGCTGGCGATGGGCTGCTCCGTCGGCGCGCTCTGGCTGGCGCTGGTGCGGCCGGCGGGCTCCGCCAAGCACCTGGCGTGAGCCTCGGCGACGGCGCCCTGCGCCATCGACAAAGCCTGAATGACAACGGGCGCGGCAGCTGCCGATGCAGCGCCGCGCCCGGGCTGTGGCGACCGCTGGATCAGCCGTGCTTCTGGTCGAAGAACTGCTCGTCCTCGGTCGAGCCCTTCAGCGCCGCGGTGGACGACAGCGCCTCGATCGTCGTCGTCACCGCATCGAAGTAGCCGGTGCCGACCTCGCGCTGGTGCTT
>JANOVJ010000019.1:0-10082 GCA_031417295.1 bacterium
GGCCGCCCTGCACGACCCGCCGCTCTCCCTGTTGTTCGACGACTGGCAGTTCGCCGACGAGGCCAGCGTCGACCTGATCGCCGAGCTGCTGGCTTCACCGGCGCTCGCGGCGCTGCGCTGCGGCTACGCCTCGCGCAGCTCGGCCGGCAGCGTGGCCGAGCAGCGCATCGCGACGCTGACCGAGCACAGCCAGTTGCGCTGCGTGACGCTCGGTCCGCTCGACGCGGCGGCGGTAGCGGCGCTGGTCGCGTCGCTCCAATTGCCCAGCATCGATGCGCCGGCACTGGCGCAGGCCTTGCTCAAGCGGGTCGGCGCGAACCCGCTCTACCTCCTCGAAGCACTTCGGCACATGCATGAATGCCGGGTTCCGCTCGAGGCTGCGCAAGTGGTCGCGCCGCGGCAAGTCAAGGAACTGGTGATCACGCGGCTGGCCCATTTGCCCGACGCCGCGCGCCAGCTGCTGCGCGTGGCGGCGGTAGCGGGCTCGGACTTCAGCGTGCCGCTGGCCGAGGCTGTGTCGGGCCGCCACCTGCTCGACCTCACCGACGCCTGGGGCGTTCTCGAACGCCAGGGCCTGCTCGACGCACGCGGCGTGGGCCACGATCTGTACACCGAAACGGTGCTGGAAACGCTGCCCGCGCCGATCGCGCAGTTGCTGCACGCACGGGTGGCGACATGGCTCGAAGCCCAGGCCTGCGAACCGGCGCGCCTGGCAGCACACTGGCGCGCGGCGAAGGAAGACGCCCGCGCCGTGCCTCACCTCCTGGCCGTGGCCCGCCGCGCCTGGTTTGCCGGCCGCGCGCCCGAAACCTTCGACTTCTTCCGCCAAGCGGCCGAGGTCGAGGCCGCACAGGGGGCACCGGACCGCGCCTTCGACCACTGGTTCGACAACGCCGACGCGATGTCCGAGATCGGCTCGCCGACCTTGCTCGAAGACTGCCTTCGCGCCCTGCAGCGGCACGCGAAAACCGATCACCAGCGGCTGCGACATCGCCTTGTCGATGCCGTGCTGCGCGCGATGCGCGGAGAGGTCGAGGCCGGCGTGGGCGGGGTGATCGTGCTGCTGAGCGACGCCATCGCCCTGGGCGACACCCGTGTCGAGTGCGAGTGCCGGTTCGCGATCGCCCACCGGGCCACCGCCGACGGCCACTTCGACGACGCGCTGCAGCACCTCGCCGCGGGCGAGCGGCTGCTGCGCCAGGCCGGCGATTCCAGGCGCGCCGCGGCGCTGGCGGCCTCGATGGCAATGGTGCTTGGCCTGCGCGGCCAGAGCCGGCTGGCGCTGCGCGAGCACGAACGCGTGCTGCCCTTGCTGGAGCAGGAGCGCGATCACGCCTCGTGGACCGTGAGCTGCACCGCCAAGGCGCTGGAGCACATCCGCCAGGGCGACGCCGAGATGGCGCTGCACGAGGTTGACCGGGCTCTGGCGTCGGCGGCGCGGGTGTCGATCGCGCCGCCGGACACCGTCATCATCCTGCGCAACGTGGTCGAAACCCTGCGCTGGGCCGGCCGGTTCGACGCCGCACTGCGCGCCTGCGACGAGTTCGCCCGTCGGTTGGCCGAGCAGGGCAACTACCCGCGTGCCGCCGGGCCCGCGGCCCAGTTGTACCTGCAACTCGGACGCGACGAACTGGCGCGGCCGTTGCTCACCGCCTTGTTCGCCGAGCCGTTCGTCCGCGTTCGCGAGAAGTCGCGCGTCGCGCTGCTGGCGATGCAGGCGTCGAGCTTCCATGGCGACGCCAGCGCCGTCGAGTGGCCGCCCGATGCGCTCCTCGGCAACGACCTCGCGCTGGCCGCCGACTGGGCGTTCTGGTCCGGGCTGCAAGACCGATCGCCGTGGCCCGCGGACGACCATGAAGCCCTGGCGCTGCGCTGCCAGAGCGCGGGGCTCTGCTTGCTCGCCCGCCCGCTCGCCGCACTGGCCGCGCAGCGGCTGCTTCAGGCGGGCGCGCGTGACCGGGCCGAGCACTGGCTGGTGGGCGCGCGTGCGCCGGCGTTCCTCGACCGCCTTCACGCGGCAACGCCGTGGGCGGCCCTGTTCGGCGCCCAGGCGTTGCTGCTGGCGGGCGAGCCCGCAGACGCCGAGGCGGTTGCCGGGCTCGGCGCCGCCTGGCTGCAGCGCGTCGCGCGGGCTTCGGTCCCGGACGCCTTCCGCAGCAGCTTTCTTCAGCGCAGCCCGGTCAACCGCACCCTGCTCACACTCGGCGCGCAGTTCCAAAACCTCAGAGCGAGATGAGCCCCTCGCGCAGCGCGTAATTCGTCAACGCGGCGACCGTGTGCAGTCCGAGCTTGCGCATGATGTTGCGCCGATGGACCTCGACCGCCGCCGCGGCAATGCCCATTGAGGCGGCGATTGCGGGTGTTCGGTGGCCCTCGGTGATCAGACGCAGGACTTCGCGTTCGCGCGCCGCCAGCCGCTGCGCCGGCACGTCCGTGCCCGCACGCGCAGACTCGTGCGCGCCGAGCAGCGCCAGGGCGTCGTCGAACGACAGGTTCGACTGGCCGGCAGCCACCGAGCGAATGGTGCCGGCGACCGCACGATGACCGGCACGGTCCTCGGCCGATGCAAGCTGGCCCATGGCCAGGCGCAGGCGGCGCGCACCGAGTGCCAGCTCGCAACGCAGGCCATCGCTCGCAGCCTCGGCTTCGTGCAGACGCAAGGCGGCACGGCGACATGACGGGCACTCATCGGTCGCGTGCAGGCGCGCCAGGTCGGCGATTGGCGGCAGCGACGGCTGCGACGGCTGGTTCATCGCCATGCTGAACGCAGGCCGGCGCTAGCGCGCGCGCCCGACCGACCCGGCCCACCGCCCGCGGCGCAGCGCCGCCTGCGAGGCCCTCGTTTGCGAGCAGCAAGCGGCCAATGGCCTGGGCGCGCAATGCGGCGACCTTGTCGCCTTCGCCGGCGGCGATGATCGCGCCCTTCATCAGGATGTGCCACTGGCGCGCGAAGTCGTCCGGGTCGCGCACGCCGGCCTGTTCGGCCACCCCGCGCAGGAAGGCGCGGATGGCGGCCAGGTGCTCCACTGTGGCGACGCGCACCGGATGGTCCTTGCGGTCGGTTTCGAGCAGCACGTTGATGAAGGTGCAGCCTTCGAAGTCGGCGCGGCGAAACCATTTGTCGAAGACGTCGAAGATCATCAACAGGCGCTCGGTCGGCGCGCTGGCGCGGCGCTCGACTTCGGTTTGCAGCCAGGCCCGCGTCCACAGCTCTTCGCGGCGGCGCAGGAAGGCCAGCGCCAACCGGTCCTTCGACGGGCAGTGACGGTACAGCGTCATCTTCGCGACACCCGAGCGCGCGACGAGTTCATGGACGCCGACGCCGCGCACACCGCGCTTCGAGAACAGCGCGTAGGCCGTTTCGTCGATCCGCTCACGGGCTGTGGCGGTGCGCGCCGCGGGCGCTGCCAACTGCTTGGGACCGCTTCCCGCCATGCCGACCCTCCCAATTCAACGAGACCGGTACGTCTTGCCCGACCGAGGCCGTTCACCGGCGAAGCGGCCTCGGGTTCCCGCCACACCACCCTGGTCGATACAGACCGGTCTTACAACCGCCGCGAAGCAGGGTAAGCGCTAGTCCGGCCTACCGGGGACCGTGTATTTTCTTCGCCCTGAGCGCTCGCTAGGATCGATCACAGCAGGCTCAAAAACCTGCCTGCGCCCGGCTTCGCGGCACCACCGAATGGAGACTTCGACCATGGCTTACAACCCCAGGACATTGACCGGCATTCCCACCGAACCCGTCGGCTCGCTACCGCGCCCGATGAAGCTTCAAGAGGCCTATGCCGACTACGACCCCGGCCGCATCGCACTCGCGCAGTTGGAGGCCGAACAGGAAATCGCGGTCAAGGACTCGATCGCCCGCATGGAGGCCACCGGCGCGCCGATCGTCTCCGACGGCGAGCAGCGCTGGTCTAGCTTCGCCACCTACCCGCTCACCGACACGCTGGCCGGCACCGGCCTGGCCAAGAACCTCGGCGGCGGCGGCCAGTACTTCGCGATCTTCGCCGACGGCCACAAGCGCCAGTTGCCGGCGCTGGTGGGCGGCCCGTTCAAGTACAAGGCCTACGCGGCGGACTCGCTGAAGAAGTCGATCAAGCTCGCCACCAAGCCGATGAAGCAGGCGGTGATCGCGCCGTCGATGATCATGCTGCTGTACCCGCTGGACAAGGAGATTCCCGGCTACTCGCTGAAGCAGTTCGAGGCCGATATTTGCGACGAATGCGAGAAAGACATTCGCCAGGCCTTCGCCGCCGGCGCGGTGCGGGTGTCGGTCGATTTCACCGAAGGCCGGCTGTCGTGCCGCAACGATTCGCGCAACCCCTGGACTGGGCGCAACATGCTGCCGCACTTCATCGAGTTGAACAACCGCGTTCTCGACCGCTTCACCGCCGAGGAGCGGGTGAACATCGGCATCCACACCTGCCCCGGCGGCGATTGCGATTCGGTGCACAGCGCCGACGTGCCCTACAACGACCTGCTGCCGAGCATGTTCCAGACAACGCCGGCTACTTCCTGATCCAGCTCGCCAGCGAGCGCAACAAGGAGCAGGTCTACAAGGACATCGCGGCCAGCATCCGCAGGGACGCGAACGGGGTCAAGCAGATGGCCTGTATCGGCGTCATCAACCCGCTGAACCCGCGCATCGAGTCGCCCGAGGAGGTGCGCAACCAGTTGCTCGCCGCGGCCAAGCACATCCCTAAAGACCAACTCGGCTCGACCGACGACTGCGGCTTCTCGCCGTTCTCGATCGACGTCAAACCGAGCCACGGCTCGCCCGACATGGCGCGCGACATCGCGTCCCAGAAGATCGCCAACCGCGTCAGGGGAACGCGGATGGCGGCCGACCGTGCTCGTCGTCTACCGCGACGACCACAAGTTCCTGCTCGACGCGGTGATTCCCAAGCCGGGCCAGACGCTCGGCAACTACGACCTGATCGTCGCCTCGCAGCCGTGGCGCGCCCGAACTTCGGCGAAGCTGAAGGCGCAGCGCATCCTCGCCCCGCTGGTGCGCAGCCTGGCCCCGGGCGGGCGTATGATCACGATCCAGTCCTGCGGCGAAGACCCGCCGCTGGAAATCATCCGCGCGCTGTGGCCGGGCGAAACGCCGTTCCTCGTCAACCGGCATGAGTTGCTGAAAGCCTTGAAGACCGAACTCGGCCGCGATGCCCACGACTACGCGCTCGCTGCACCGCCCGACGACAAGTCGCTGTTCCGCTACCAGATGCACACGCTGCCCTCGGAGATCGGCGAACGGGTCGGCACCTCGACGCTGTTCGCGGCCTGGAACGCGGCGATCTACGTCAACCAGATCGCCGACGAGATGCTCGACGCAGTGGTGACGAGCGGCGCCTATCTCGATGCAACGCAGGCGGTGCTCAAGAAGCACGGCGGCCTGTGGTTCAACGACGGATCGTTCGTCGTCTCGTGCAAGCGGCATTGATGCAATGGCCGCCGTGACGGAAAGCAGCGCGAATCGGCTGGCGGCGAGCAGCGCCGACCTCGTCATCAATGGCTCGCTGGAGATGAGCCCGGAACCCGCGGGCGACGCTGAGGCCCTCGCCGCGTTGCTGCCGACGGGCACCCGGGTCTACGTCAACCACCTGCCGCGCCACGGCCTGGCGCAATCGCTGGACGCGTTGGCGCGGCTGCGGGCGGCCGGGCTGGAGCCGGTGCCGCACATCGCGGCGCGACGGGTCGCCTCGCGCGCCGAGCTGACGGCGTTTCTCGTCAAGGCCGTGCGCGAAACGGCCGTGACCAAGGTGCTGCTGATCGGTGGTGACGACGCGCTCCCGCTCGGCCCGTACGTGGACGCCATCGCCATATTGCGCGAACGCATCCTCGCCGATTGCGGCGTCCGCGAGGTCGGGTTGCCGGGCTACCCCGAAGGCCACCCGCGCATCCCGCAGACCTCGCTCGACCAGGCACTGACCGACAAGCTCGGCGTCGCCGAAACCCAGGGGCTGGGCGCGTCGATCGTCACCCAGTTCTCGTTCGCGCCGACGCGCATCGTCGGGTACTGCGACGAGCTGGGGCGCAAGCACGCCGACATCCCGGTCTACGTCGGCATGGCAGGGCCGACCGATGCGGTGACCTTGCTGCGCTTTGCCCAGCGCTGCGGCGTCAGCAACTCGCTGCGTGCGATGGGCGCACAGGGCATGGGCGCGGTGCGGCTTTTTATGCACACCGACCCGAGTGAGCAACTCAGCGCGGTGGCGCAGTACTGCGTTCGCCATGCCGATTGCAACGTGGTCGGCGCGCACCTGTTCAGCTTCGGCGCGGCGGCCGGGTCGGCGGCGTGGATGAACCGGGTGATCACGTCGCGCGGGGCGGCGGCGTGAGGGAAAGGGTCGCGGGCCGCGGGCGCGCGATGCGGGGCCATGGTTCAATCTGGCGCACGAGCAACCCTGGCAGCCCTTCATGAAGCTTGCGCGACCGAGCACTTTTCGCACCTTGACCGCAGCATGCTGAGCGACATCGAGATCGCGCAGGCCGCCACGCTGCGGCCCATCGTCGCGCTGGCGCACGAGCGGCTGGGCATTCCCGACGACGCGCTCGAGCCCTATGGCCGCTACAAGGCCAAGCTTTCGCTGGCGCACATCGCCAGCCTGGGCGAGCGGCCCGACGGCAAGCTGATCCTCGTCACCGGCATCAGCCCGACACCGGCCGGCGAGGGCAAGACGACCACCGCCGTCGGGCTGGGCGACGCCTTGAACCGCATCGGCCACAGCGCGATCGTCTGCCTGCGTGAGCCCTCGATCGGCCCGGTGTTCGGCATGAAGGGCGGCGCGGCCGGCGGCGGCCACGCGCAGGTGGTGCCGATGGAAGACATCAACCTGCACTTCACCGGCGATTTCAACGCCATTGCGCTGGCGCACAACCTCCTCGCGGCGCTGATCGACAACCACATCCACCACGGCAACCCGCTCGGCTTCGACCTGCGCCGCATCGCCTGGCGGCGGGTGATGGACATGAACGACCGCGCGCTGCGCGAGATCACGGTCGGCCTGGGCGGCCCGGGCAATGGCTACCCGCGGCAGGACGGGTTCGACATCGTCGTCGCCTCCGAGATCATGGCGATCCTGTGCCTGGCCAACGACTTGCGCGACTTGAAGGAGCGCATCGGCCGCATCGTCTGCGGCTACACCCGCGAGCAGCAGCCCATCGTCGCCAGCCAGTTGAAGGCGCAAGGCGCGATGACGGCGCTGCTGCGCGACGCGATCAAGCCGAACCTGGTGCAGACGCTGGAGAACAACCCGGCGTTCATTCACGGTGGGCCGTTCGCCAACATCGCGCACGGCTGCAACTCGGTGATCGCGACGCGGGCGGCGTTGAAGCTCGGCGACTATGTCGTCACCGAGGCCGGCTTCGGCGCCGACCTGGGGGCCGAGAAGTTCATCGACATCAAGTGTCGCAAGTCCGGCCTGCGGCCCGACGTGGCGGTGCTGGTGGCCAGCGTGCGCGCGCTCAAGTACCAGGGCGGCGCTGACGCCAAGGCGCTGCAAATCGAGGACTTGTCGCGGCTCGAGAAAGGCATCGCCAACCTGGAGCGCCACCTGAACAACGTGCGCAACCACTACGGGCTGCCGTGCGTGGTGGCGGTGAATCACTTCGTGCACGACACCGAGGCCGAACTGGCGCTGCTGGCGCGCAAGCTCGCGCACCATGAGGCGCCGCTGGTCGTCACCCGGCATTGGGCCGAGGGCGGGCGCGGCGCCGAGGAACTGGCGCGGGTGGTGGCGCAGGTCGCGCAAACGGTGCCGGCCGACGTGCGCTTCGTCTATGACGATGCGGCGACGTTGTGGCAGAAGGCCGAGGCGATCGCCAAGAAAATCTACGGCGCCAGCGAGGTCACGGCCGATGCCAGGGTGATGGCGCAGCTGCAGCGGCTGCAAGCGCAGGGGTTCGGGCACTACCCGGTCTGCATTGCGAAGACGCAGTACTCGTTCTCGACCGACCCGATGTCGCTCGGCGCGCCGAGCGGGCATGTGCTGAACATCCGCGAGGTGCGGCTGGCGGCCGGGGCGGAGTTCGTGGTGCTGGTGTGCGGGCAGATCCTGACGATGCCGGGGCTGCCGGCGGAGCCTTCTTCATCATTGATCGATGTCGATGATGAGGGGAGGATCGTGGGGTTGTTCTGATCGCTGCCGGCGCGGGAATGGGAGTCGCGGCATTCAGTCGGCGGCTGCGCCGGGGGTTCCCTTGGCTACGGCCGGCCCTTGGGGGCCTTAACTTCGCTGCGCGAAGTTAGCCTGCGCCGGAAGACCGACAAACCGCGCGCTTTGCGCGCGGCGGCCTACAGGCCGGCTGCGGCACGCAGTGCCGCAACTTTGTCGGTCTTCTCCCAGGTGAACTCCGGCTCCTCCCTTCCGAAGTGCCCGTAGGCCGCCGTCTTCTCGTAGATCGGCCGCAGCAGGTCGAGCATCTGGACGATGCCCTTGGGGCGCAGGTCGAAGATGTCGCCGCGAGATATCAGCGCCGAAAGCTTTTCGTCGGAGATCACGCCCGTGCCTTCGGTGTAGACCGTGATGTTCATCGGCTTGGCCACGCCGATCGCGTAGGCGACCTGGATCTGGCACTGCCGCGCCAGGCCCGCCGCGACGATGTTCTTCGCCACATAACGCGCCGCATACGCCGCCGAGCGGTCGACCTTGCTCGGGTCCTTGCCGCTGAACGCGCCGCCACCGTGCGGGCAGGCGCCACCGTAGGTGTCGACGATGATCTTGCGCCCGGTCAGCCCGCAGTCACCCTGCGGGCCGCCGATGACGAAGCGGCCGGTCGGGTTGATGAGGTAGCGCGTTTCCTTCAACCACTCCTTCGGCAGCACCGGCTTGATCAACTCTTCGATGATCGCCTCAACGAACGAGGCCTTCATCTTCGTCATCGTCTCGCTCTGGTCCGGGCTGTGCTGCGTCGAGAGCACCACGGTGTCGATGCTGTGCGGCTTGCCATCGACGTAGCGCATCGTCACCTGGCTCTTCGCGTCCGGGCGCAGGAACGGCATGCGGCCGTCCTTGCGCAGTTGCGCCTGGCGCTCCACCAAGCGGTGCGCGTAATAGATCGGCGCCGGCATCAGCTCGGGCGTCTCGTCGCAGGCGTAGCCGAACATCAGGCCCTGGTCGCCGGCGCCGGTGTTCAGGTGGTCGTCGCTCGCCTGGTCGACGCCTTGCGCGATGTCGTTGCTCTGCTTGTCGTAGCAGACCATCACCGCGCAGCCCTTGTAGTCGATGCCGTACTCGGTGTTGTCGTAGCCGATGCGCTTGATGGTGTCGCGCGCGACCTGGATGTAGTCGACATGCGCGTTGGTCGTGATCTCGCCCGCCAGCACCACGAGGCCGGTGTTGGTGAGCGTCTCTGCCGCCACGCGGCTGAGCGGGTCTTGCCTGAAGATTGCGTCGAGAATCGCATCCGAGATCTGGTCAGCCACCTTGTCGGGGTGACCTTCGGAAACGGATTCGGAAGTGAAGAGAAAGTCGTTCGCCATGTCGAGGCTCCAGTCGGGTTGCAGATCGCGTTGCCGGTCTGTGCCCTTTGGAGGAACGGCGAACGCTTTAGCAGAATTTGTGGAGCCGCGCCTACCGCCGCAGCCCGGCAGGCGCCACCTCGGCCGCGCCTGCATCGCCCTGCAAGTAGTTCATAACTCGGCGATGCGCCAATTATAGGAAACATGCTGACCGCGCTTCGCTGGCTGGCCCGCCGGCCGCTGTGGTTTCTGCATGCATTGGGTGCTTGCGCGGGCTGGCTCGCCTACGCCTTGTCGCCGGGCTATCGGCGGCTCTTCGAGGCCAACACCGCCCTGGCCGGCGTGCCGCGCCACGCGCGCAGGCGGGCCATCGGCGAGGCCGGGCGCGGCCTGCTGGAGCTGCCGTACCTGTGGCTGCGCGAGCCCGGACAGAAGCTGTCGCCGCCGGTGCCGGTGGAAGGTGCCGCGCTGATCGAGCAGGCGCACGCGGACGGGCGCGGCATCGTGTTCCTGACGCCGCACCTGGGAAGCTTCGAGGTCATGGCGCAGGCCTATGCCGAAACTTTTGCCGCTGCCCATGGCCCTATCACCGTGCTCTACCGGCCGGCCCGCAAGCCCT
>JANOVJ010000020.1:0-5465 GCA_031417295.1 bacterium
GCGCGAGCTGGTGGTCGAGCACGCGGCGAGCAGCCTGGAAGGCAAGCGCGAGTTCAGCTTTCGCCACCACACCCTGCACCAGGTGAGCTACGAGCGCGTGCTCAAGCGCACCAAGCGCCCGGCCCACGCGCGGGTGGCGCAGTGGCTGGCGGCGCAGCCAGGGCAGGCGCACCTGGACCAGATCGCCGAGCACTTCGAGCGTGGCGGCGAGCTGCCACAGGCGCTGGCCTACTGGCAGCGCGCGGCCGAGTCGGCGCGCAGCCGCTTTGCGCTGACGCCGGCCATGCACCACAGCGAACGGGCGCTGGCCCTGCTGCCCGCCGACGACGTGGCACAGCGCTGGGACCTGACCTACCTGCGGGTGCGCGTGCTCGACTACCTGAATGCGCAGGCGTTGCCCGCCACGCTGGACGAACTGGAGCGGCTGACCGCGGTGCTGGGCGAGCCGAAGCGCCGCGCGCGCGCGCTGGAGCGCCGGGCACGCTTTCACCACGACCTCGGCGACACCGCGCAGGCCCTGGCGTGCGCGCAGCAGGCGATGGCGCTGGCCGACGGCGCCGACGAGGAGTGCATGGTGCTGGCGCAGGTGCAGGCCTTCATCGCCCTGGCCCGCCTCGGCCGCTACGCCGAGGCCCGCGCTGCGGCGAAGGTGGCGCTGGCGCGGGCGCGGGCCGCTGGCATGGCCACCACGGAAGCCATGATCCTGAACGAGATCGGCAACTACACGGTCGACGAGGGCGACTTCGCTTCGGCGATCGACCACCTGGAACAGGCGCTGGCGCTGCACCGCCGGGCCGGCAACCGGGTCAACGAAGGCGGCACGCTGGCCAACCTCGGCTTCGCCGCGATGACGCTCGGCGACTACGCCGCGGCGCAGCAGTTGTTGATGCAGGCGCTGAGCCTGAGCGCAGCCATCGGCCAGCGCAAGAACGAAGGCATCATCCGCATCAACCTCGCGCTGATCCTCGTCAACCTCGGCCAGCCGGCCGCCGCGCAAGGCCACGCCGAACACGCGCTGGCGCTGCTGCGCGCCGCGGGCGACCGCTGGGGCGAAGCCGCCGCGCTGCGCCTGGCCGGCCAGGCCGCGCAAGCGCTCGGCAACGAAGCGCCCGCGGCCGCGCTGCTGGCGGCCTCACGCGACTTGTTCGACAGCCTCGGCCTGCCGCACCTGGCGATCGAGGCGATGGCCCTGCTCGCCACCGCGGCGCTGGCGCGGGGCGACCGCGCCGGCGCGCTGGCGCAGGTGCAAGACATCCTGGCGCGGCAGGCCGCGGGTGCCGGGCTCGAGGGCAGCGACGAGCCGCTGCGCATCCGCCTCGCCTGCTGGCAGGTGCTCGATGCCGTGGCCGACCCGCGCGCCAGCGGCCTGCTCGACACCGCGTGGCAGGAGCTGAGCTCGCGCGCCGCGCGCATCGGCGACCCGCTGCGGCGCCAGACGTTCATCGACGGGGTGCCGTTCCACCGCGAGATCGCGCGGGCCTGGCAGGCGCGCCACCCCGGCGCGCCGGTGCCGTGAGCCGTGAGCCGCAGGCCTACCCGGCGTTGACGATCTTCGGGTCGACCAGCCCGACGCCGAAGGTCGCGTTCTGGACCAGCAACACGAAGCTGTAGCTGGCGGCGAAGCCGTTGGAGTCGGTGACCATCAGGCCGTCGTCGTCGACCAGGAAGTCGGGGAAGTTGTCGCTGCCGCCGCGGCTCGTTGTGGTGTTGAACACGAGGCCGCACTCGGCATAGTTCGCACCGGCCGTGTCCACCACTGTGAACGCGAGCCGGACCGGCTTCTTCTCGCCATGGCCCGGCGCATCGACGAACACGGTGTTCGGCGGCGTGTCGCCCGCGCCGTTGACGCGAACCCGGTTCGGCCCCGAATCCTTGACCATGTTCGTCACCGGGCAGTTGGTAATCGTGGGGCAGGACCCGTCGCTCGGATACGCGGTCGAGAACGGGGGGATGGTGATGGTGATGTTGGCGGTGGCCATGTCAATCTCCTTGCGGTGGGGTTGCCTTGAAGGACTGCAGCACTTCCGGGCTGTAGCGCACGCTGACAAGCTGCCTGGGTCGATGCTCGATCAATATTTTGGGGCCTCCTCAGGTCGCTCTGCGTTCGAACTCCATGGTCCAGTTGGTTTCCCAGGTCGCACCTGCATCACCTGAAAAAGCCTGTTCCCAGGCTGGGTTTGCGCCCGCGTTGACCTTCCAGACAAAGCGGACCTTGATCGGTTGCCCTTCAAAAGTGTCGTCCGCAAGGAAGGTCCCGATGCCGCGAAAGAAGCTGCCAACGACGGGAACGTCGAGGCCGTGCGGCGATCGGCCGTCGAGCCACCAGATGGCCCAAGTGCCCGTTTCCGGGTTGAACGATCGGAACGCAGCGGCGTTCACCTCCCCTTCCGGAAAGCCGAGAACGTTGTCTTCGACATTGCCGAATCCCTGCAGGATCTTTCGCGTCGAAGTCCGGCCCTGGAACTCGGTCCAGTCGGCACACCCGCAAAGCCGCGCGTTCAATCTTCGATGACGGACGACCCAGTGACCCATGATGAAGTCGAAGTCGGTTGGCGCTGAAGCCTGAATTGGTGTGGGCATCTGGGTGCTTTGCGAATGGCCGGGTTCGAGGCGAACTACTTGTTGGTGATTCTCGGATCGACCAGCGCCATGCCGCCATGGCCGTTCTGGATCAGCAGCAGGAAGTCGTACGCCGACTCGAAGCTGAAGGCGTCGGTGACGACGAGGCCGTCGTCATCGACCGTGAAGTCGGGGAAACCGCCGCGGCCGTGCTTGTCGGGGACCGACAACACCGCTCCGGCCACCTGCGAGAACACCAGCCCGACCTCGAAATACGGCGCGCCGGTGGCGACCGGCGGCGTCGGCTGCTGTTCGACGACCGTGAAGTGCAGCTTCAGGCGGCGGCCCTTGCCGTCGGTCGGCGGCTTGACGGTGATGCTGCCCGGCACATAGCTCGGCGCCAGGACGGGCTGGACAACGCTGACGCGCTTGCCGGCAGGCAGCACCTCAATCTTCAGCGGGCTCTGGTTCGGCAGCGTGATCGGGTGGTTCGGCGTGGGCACCACGAAAGGGGTCGAGAACGGGGCGATGGTGATCGTGATGTCGTAGGTCTGGGCCATGAAGCTCTCAGGGTGGTCGTCTTGTTGTCGGGGCGGCGGCGCGGCCGCCGGCCTACATCACCGCGCCCAGTTGCCAGGGCACGAACTCGTTCTGCCCGTAGCCATGGGTTTCGCTCTTGGTGGCGCGGCCCGACGCCGTTGCCAGCATCAGGCGGAAGATGCGCTCGCCCATCTCGTCGATGCCCGCGGTGCCGTCGATCACTTCGCCGCAATTGATGTCGATGTCTTCCTGCTGCTTGACCCACAGCGCGGTGTTGGTGCTCAACTTCAACGAAGGCGACGGCGCGCAACCATAGGCCGAGCCGCGGCCGGTGGTGAAGCAGATCAGGTTCGCGCCGCCGGCCACCTGGCCGGTCGCGGACACCGGGTCGTAGCCCGGCGTGTCCATGAACACCAGGCCTTTCGCAGTGACGGGCTCGGCGTATTCATACACGTCCACGAGATTCGTCGTGCCGCTCTTGGCGATGGCGCCGAGGCTCTTCTCGAGGATCGTCGTCAGCCCGCCGGCCTTGTTGCCGGCCGAGGGGTTGTTGTCCATCGCGCCGTCGTTGCGCTCGCAGTAGCGCTCCCACCACTGCAGCCGCGCGACGAGCTTGTCGGCCACGGCCTGCGACACGGCGCGCCGCGTCAGCAGGTGTTCGCCGCCGTAGACCTCGGGCGACTCCGACAGGATCGCCGTGCCGCCGTGGCGCACCAGCCGGTCCACCGCTGCGCCGAGGGCCGGGTTGGCGCTGATGCCCGAGTAGCCGTCCGAGCCGCCGCACTGCAGGCCGACCACGATGTGGCTCGCCGGCACCGGCTGGCGCTGCACCCGGTTGGCCTCTTCGAGCATCCACTCGACGAGCTCGATGCCGCGCGCCACGGTCTTCCTCGTGCCGCCCGTGTCCTGGATGCTGAAGGTGTGCAGGCGGTTGCTCTCCGCCAAGCCTTCCTGTTCCATCATTCCACTGATCTGGTTCGTCTCGCAGCCCAGGCCAACCACCAACAGCGCGCCGAAGTTGGGGTGCCGCGCATAGCCCCCGAGCGTGCGGCGCAGCACGCGCAGCGGCTCGCCGTCGCTGGCCGTGGCGCAGCCGCCGCCGTGGGTCAGCGCGATCACGCCATCGACATTCGGGTAAGCGTTCAGGGCCTCGGGGTGGATGTCGCGCCGGAAGTGGTCGGCGATCGCGCGGGCCACGGTGGCCGAGCAGTTGACCGAGGTCAGCACGCCGATGTAGTTGCGCGTCGCGACCCGGCCGTCGGCGCGCACGAGGCCCTGGAAGGTGGCCGGCGCATCGACGTATGCCGTCGGCTGCGCGCCCTGCCCCGCCGCGTAGTCGCGCGCGAAATGGCTGAATTCGAGGTTGTGCGTGTGCACGTGCTGGCCCGGCGCGATGGCCTGCTTCGCGCTGCCGATGATCTGGTTGTAGCGCCGCACCGGCGCACCGGCGGCGATGGCGCGCACCGCCACCTTGTGGCCGGGTGGGATCAGGCCGCTGACCGTCACGCCTTCGCCCGGCAACACCGTGCCGCCGAGCAACTGCCGGCGCGCGATCACCACGTCGTCGGCCGGGTGGATGCGGATCGCGGGCTGATCGGCAACGGCGCTCATGACAACCTCAGCCGTCGATCAGCGCCGGGTCCCAGGCATGCACCGTCTGCCGCTGCTCGCCAAGCCCGGCAATGCCCAGCCGCATCTCGTCACCCGCCTTCAGGTACACCGGCGGCTTGCAGCCCGAGCCCACGCCGGGCGGCGTGCCGGTGGAAATGAGGTCGCCAGGGTAGAGCGTCATGAAGCGGCTGATGTAGCTCACCAGGTGAGCCACGCCGAAGATCATCGTCTTCGTGCTGCCGTTCTGGAACCGCTTGCCGTTCACGTCGAGCCACATCGCCAGCGCCTGCGGGTCGGGCACTTCGTCGCGCGTCACCATCCACGGGCCGACCGGGCCGAAGGTGTCGCAGCCCTTGCCCTTGTCCCACTGGCTGCCGCGTTCGAGCTGGTACTCGCGCTCCGACACATCGTTGACGACGCAGTAGCCGGCCACATGCTTCAGCGCATCGGCCTCGGTGACGTAGCGCGTCTTGCTGCCGATCACGATGCCGAGTTCGACTTCCCAGTCGCCCTTGACCGAGCCCTGCGGCAGCACCACCGGGTCATTCGGGCCGACCAGCGCGCTGATCGCCTTCATGAACAGGATCGGCTCCTTCGGGATCGCCATGCCGGCTTCGGCCGCGTGGTCGGCGTAGTTCAGGCCGACGCAGACGAACTTGCCCATCCCCGACCACGGCGGGGCGATGCGGCCCGGCGCTTCCACCCGCGGCAGCTTGCTCGCGTCGAGCGCGCGCAGGCGGTCGAGCCCCTGCGGG
>JANOVJ010000021.1:0-2166 GCA_031417295.1 bacterium
GTTCAACCAATTCCTATTCTCTCCGTCGGCGACCCCACTCCCGGCCGGTGTGTGCGTTCTCGAACCGCCGCGAAAACACGACGGTGCCGGCAAAGTCGGGTTTGGGTGCCCGGCGTAGTGAATAGGAATTGGTTGAACGGAGCCGGGCACCCGAACTCGGCTTTGCGCCGCCCAACGTGTGCCTCGGAGGCTTCGTCTGCCGCGCGAGTCGGGCCGCCCACGACGCCGCAAATCCAATGAACCCGTTCGTCTACGTGGCCCAGCCTTCACGTGTGATCTTCGGCGCGGGTTCCGTGTCGCAGCTCGGCCGAGAGATCGAGCGGCTCGGCGCGAAGCGCGCGCTGGTGCTGTCCACGCCCGAGCAGGCCGACATGGCGCGGCGCGTGGCCGAGCTGCTGGGCGACCGCGCCGCCGGCATCTTCGCGAAGGCGGTGATGCACGTACCGATCGAGTCGGCCCGCGAAGCGCGTGACGAAGCGAAGCGGCTCGGCGCCGATTGCGCAGTCGCCATCGGCGGCGGCTCAACCACCGGCCTCGGCAAGGCGCTCGCGCTCGAGTCCGGCTTGCCCATTCTCGCCATCCCCACCACCTACGCCGGCAGCGAGATGACGCCGATCTACGGCCTCACCGAAGGCGGCGTGAAGAAGACCGGGCGCGACTCGCGCGTGCTGCCGCGTACGGTGATCTACGACCCCGAACTCACGCTCGGCCTACACTTGCGATGACCGTGACGAGCGCGCTCAACGCCATCGCCCACGCGGCCGAGGGCCTGTATGCACACGACTCCAACCCGATCACGTCGCTGATGGCCGAGGAAGGCATTCGCGCCTGCGCCGCCGCGCTGCCGCGCCTGGCCGCCAACCCGCGCGACCTGGCCGCGCGCGGCGATGCGCTCTACGGCGCCTGGCTGTGCGGCTCGGTGCTCGGCGCGGTGGCGATGGGCCTGCATCACAAGCTGTGCCACACGCTCGGCGGCAGCTTCAACCTGCCGCATGCGGACGTGCACACCGTGATCCTGCCGCACGCGCTGGCCTACAACGCGGCGCAGGCACCCGAGGCGATGCGCGCCGTCGCCCGCGCGCTGGGCGCACCCGACGCGGCGCAAGGCGTGTTCGATCTCGCCGCGCGGCATGGCGCGCCGACGTCGCTGAAGGCGATCGGCATGCCCGAAGGCGGCCTCGATCGCGCGGCCGACCTGGCCTCGCAGAACCAGTACCCCAACCCGCGGCCGCTGGCGCGCGACGCACTGCGCGCGATGCTTCAGCGGGCGTTCGACGGCAGTTCACCGCAGCCCTGAAGTCGCTCGTTCATTCCAACCCCAAGGAGACACCCATGAGCCTGAACCGCAGAACCTTCGTCCAAGGCGTCACCGCCGCCGCCGGGCTGAGCGCGTCGAAGCTGGCGCTCGCTGCCGACACGGTCAAGATCGGCTACGTCTCGCCGCAGACCGGCCCGCTCGCGCCCTTCGGCGAGGCCGACAAATGGGTCATCGAGCAGATGAAGGCGACGTTCAAGGACGGCCTCACCATTGGCGGCAAGAAATACGAGGTGCAGATCATCCTCAAGGACAGCCAGTCCAACCCCAACCGGGCCGGCGAGGTGGCGAACGACCTGATCCTGAAAGACAAGGTCACGCTGATGCTCACGGCAGGCACGCCCGAAACCGCGAACCCGGTGTGCGACGCGTGCGAGCTGAACGAGATCCCGTGCATCTCCAGCGTGGTCCCATGGCAACCCTGGTTCTTCGGCCGCAAGGGCGACCCGGCGAAGGGCTTCAACTACACCTACCACCTGTTCTGGGGCCTGGAAGACGTGATCGGCACCTTCACCGCCGGCTGGAATTCGGTCAAGACCAACAAGAAGGTGGGCGGCCTGTTCCCCAACGACGGCGACGGCAATGCCTGGGGCGACAAGGAGCTGGGCTTTCCGAAGCCGCTGGCCGCGCAGGGCTTCACGCTGGTGGACCCGTGGCGGTTCCAGAACGGCACGCAGGACTTTTCGGCGCAGATCGCCGCGTTCAAGAAAGACGGTGTCGAGATCGTCACCGGCGTCGTGATCCCGCCCGATGCGAAGACCTTCCTCACGCAGGCCAAGCAGCAGGGCTTCAAGCCCAAGGTCATCACGCTCGGCAAGGCGCTGCTGTTCCCCGGTGCGATCGAAGCGCTC
>JANOVJ010000022.1:0-5290 GCA_031417295.1 bacterium
GCCGAGCAGGCCGACTACGAATTCACCTCGGGCACGCTCTCCAACGGCGACCGCGAGGTGGAGTTCCGGGTCGATGTCGACGTTGTGTCGGGCAAGTATTCAGTGACGGCCAGCGAGCTGCTGGAGTTGAAGGGCCGCGCCGCCAAGCTCTTCACCGCACCACCCGGCACCGAAACCGTGGTGCCGCTGCGCAAGCGGCGCTGAGGTTCGGCATGGTCGAGACGGTGTTCGCCGGCATCACGCTCGCGGTGTGCGTGGTCCTGCTGGTGCGCCTGATGCTCGGCCAGCGGCGCCAGCAACGCTTCGACGCGGCGGCGCGGCGTGCCTGGGCTGGCTGCCGCTCGCAGGCGCGCAACATTTATCGCTGGCGCTCGGTGCGGGACGAGTCGGCCGCCGCAGCCCAAGAGGCCATCCGCCGTGCGCGCACCGGCGCCGACCGTGATGGCAATGTGATCCGCCCGCGCTCGTTTCGCGGGCCACGCAAGCCCCACTGAGAGCGCCGCCGACGTGCCCGCGGCGTTCAGTGCGCCGCGCTGCGCTCGGCCACGGTGATCCGGTGCAGCAGCCGCTGCTGCCCCTGGTAGCCGCCGGTCGCCGCGTGGACAACGCAGCGGTTGTCCCACATCACCAGCATGCCTTGCGACCAGCGGTGGCGGTAGACGAACTCGGGGCGCACCTGGTGCGCGAAGAGTTCGAGCAGCAGTGGCGTCGCCTCGGTATCGCTCATGCCTTCGATACCGATCGTGTAGCCCATGCTGACGAACAGCGCCGTTCGCCCGGTTTCCGGGTGGACGCGGGCGATCGGATGCAGTTCGGTCGCGAGCGCGCTGTCGTCGAAGCGGATCGCCATCGAGCGGCCGCTGTCCTTCTCACCGTACAGGCCGTCGCGGGCATAGCCGCGCCGCGCCGAGTGGATGCCCTGGCGGCCCGCCAGCCGCGCCTTCATCGCCACGGGCAGTGCGTCCCAGGCAGCGTACTGGTTGGCGAACAAGGTGTCGCCGCCGACGCTGGGAATGACGTCGCCATAGAGCACGGTGGCGGCCGGCGGCTGGGCAAGAAAGCTCCAGTCGGAATGCCAGCTTTCGGCGAAGAGCGGCGTCGTTTCGGCGGCCTCGCGCCGGACCTGCGCCACGTGCGGATGGCCAGGAATCGCCTTGAAGTAAGGGTCGGTGCCGAAGGGGCCGAGGGTGACCGCGAAGCGCTCGAGGTCCGCCACCGTCATCGCCTGGTCCGGGAATGCGAGCACCTGATGCGCGAGCCAGTGGCGGCGGATTTCGGCCACGGTTTCAGGCGCGAGTTCGCGCGTCAAGTCGAGGCCGTGGACGAACGCGCCACACGGCGCCGATTGAGGAGTGACGCTCAGGCTCATGTGTGTTCTCCTCGTTCGGTTTCAACAACCAGCGATCTACCGCTGCGCCTTGTCCTTGCTGTTCTGCGCCTCGATGCGCTCGCGCGCGGCCTGCCAGTCGGCGTCGCTCCAGTCGCGCAGCTCGTAGAAATTGCCGCCGGTGGCGAGCGCGCTGCCGCCGTCCATCATGATGCTCTGGCCGGTGAGCCAGTCGCACTGGCCGGGCGCCATCAGGAAGGCGGCCAGGTTCTGCAGTTCGCTCATCAGGCCGGGGCGCGCCATCGGGTTGCGCTCCTTGCTGCGCGCGCCGGGTTCTTCGCCGGGGTTCAGGCGCTTGCTCATGCCTTCGGTCGGGATCTCGCCCGGCCCCACGGCATTGAGCCGCACGCCGTACTTCGCCCATTCGACCGCGAGCGACTTCGTCATCACGTCGATTCCGGCCTTGCTCATCGCCGACGGCACGACATAGGGCGAGCCGTTGTCGACCCAGGTCGTGATGATGCTCATCACGCTGCGGTACGGCTGGCCGTGTTTCCAGACCCCTGCTTTGGCGTCGGCGACCCAGCGTTTGCCGACGGCCTGGGTGACGTAGAAGCTGCCGTGGAAAACGATGTTGGCAATGGCGTCGAAGGCGCGTGGCGAAAGGCTCTCGGTCGGCGCGATGAAGTTGCCGGCGGCGTTGTTGATGAGGCCGGTCAGCCCGCCGCTGGTGAACAGCGCTTCGACCATTTCTTCCACCGCCTGCGCCACCCGGATATCGACGCCGAAGGTGTCGATGCGGCGCTCGGGGAACTGCGCCCGCCAGGCATCGGCCGTGGCGTCGCAGACGGCCTTGCGCCGGCCGCAGATGGCCACGTCGGCACCGAGCGAAAGAAAGCGTTCGGCCATCGCCTGGCCGAGCCCGGTGCCGCCGCCGGTGACGAGAATGCGCTGGCCGCGCATGAGGCTGGAATCGAACATGCAGGGTCTCCTTGTTGCAGACCCCGACTTTGGCACAGGTCGGTCCGGGCCTGCAGCAAGCCAGACGCGCACCTCGTTCAGTCGCGACACGCGCCCTGGCGAGGTTTGCGTCGGCCACGAAAAAAGCGGCCGGAGCCGCTTTTCGTTGAGCCCGCCGAGACCCGAGAGGTCAGCGGCGGGGGTCGAGCCCTCAGGCCGGCCTGCGGCGGCGCGCCATGAAGCCGACCGCACCCAGGCCGGCGAGCATCAGCGCATAGGTCTCGGGTTCCGGCACCGCGCTCACCGTGAGCTCGCCAGAGTACAGGCCCTTCTTGCCGGCAATGCCGGACAGGGTCAGCACGAAAGGCGCGTTGCCGGTGCTATCGAGGTTGGCGAACGAGAACTTGCCGAGGTTGGTGATCGTCGCCCACTGGCCGTTCAGTTCGGCGGTGAGCCCGGTGATGTTTTGCGAGCTGACCGACAGCAGAAAGTTGTACGTGCCGGCAGCGAGGTTGGTGAAGGTGATCACGTCATTGCCGCCGTCGAGCAGCGTCGGGGTGCCGATGAACGATCCCGATCCGCTCGACAGGTCGATCGATTGGTCGCCGGCGAAGGCCGCCGGAGCGGCCAGAGCGGCGGCCAGTGCAAGCCCGAGTACATGTTTGTTCAAGGTAATTCTCCGTTGGGGTCCGAGGTGGGTGGGCCGCCAAGCACAGTGCTCGCTGCGGTGACGCCAGTGTTCCATGCACACCGACGCTTCCGCATCCCTTGACCCAGGGGTTACCCGCCTGCAAATGCCCGAAAACCCCCGGGATGAGGGGTGCGCGTTACGGTGCTCCTGCAGGAATCGCGTTGTCGGCACGGCAGGGGTGCCGGATCGGCCGGGCGATGCGGCCCCTGCACGGCTGCACCAGCATCGGGCCTGGTCAGGCCCTCAATGCACGCGCAAGGCGGTCGAGTGCTTGCACCACGTTGGCAACCGCCTGCGCCGCCTTCGCATCCTTCAGGCCGCCGGCTTCGTCGAAGGCATCGTTCGCCCGGCCGAGCGCGAACTGCTGCGGCACCACGATGGCCGCGAACGCCATCTGCAGGTACTGGCGCAAATAGTTCATCGCCCGCAGCCCGCCCAAGGCCCCGGGCGAGGCGGCCAGCAGCGCGACCGGCCGGTTCGCCGTGGCGGCCAGGCCGCTCGGGCGCGGCGGCTGGGCGCCCACGCGCGACAACCAGTCGAACGCGTTGATCAGCAGCGGCGTCGGGAAGCCGTTGTATTCGGGCGCGACGACGAGCATCGCGTCGCACGCCAGCACCGCGTCGAGCAGCGCCTGCGCGCCGGCCGGCACGCCGCTGGCGGCCTCGATGTCGCCGTCGTAGAGCGGCAAGCCGAGCGCGCGCAGATCGAACTCGGCCACGTCGGCGCCGGCCTGCCGGGCGGCCTCGCCGGCCACTGCGGCGAGCTTGCGGTTCAGCGAGCCGGCGCGGGCGCTGCCGCACAGGACAAGCAAACGAATCGGGGTCATCGGTGTCTCCGGGGTGGGGCTGGCGGTGGCGTCATTCGATCGGTTCGACCAGGTGCGCGCGTCTCGGCGGCAAGGCTCAGCGGCATGGTGTCGATTCGTCGCACGTCTCGGCCGGAGCGCGCAGCTGCGGCGCCCATTCGGCGGGGTGGTTGACGAGCGCGCTGAGCCGCTCGCTGTCGCCCATGTTCCAGTGCACGGTCAGCCAGCCGAGCTGGGTGATGGCGGCCACGTCGTCGCGCCCGGCGGCGGCACGGATCATCGCCACGGCCTGGCGCACCCACTCGACGACCAGCGGGTCGTCGGGCCGCTGCGAGAGCGCGGTCTTGTCGCCGAACGGGCCTTCGCCGGTCCACGCCGTCACGGCGCCCGGCACGCCGGCGCGCGCCGCGGCTTCGAGCAACGGCAGCCGAAGGCGCAGCTGCGCCGGGCCGATGTCGCGGCAGGCCCCCCTGATCTCGCGCCGGGCTTCGGCCTCGCGAGCGCGGGCGCAGCGGTCGATCAGGTGAAACGCACGGTAGGCATCGCGCGGGTCAGCGCTGGTGGCGAGGGCCTCGAACCGCGCCCCCGGGCTCGGCAGTGGCCTGGCAGGCTCGGCCCGCGCCGCGGGCAGGGCGAGCGGCGCGGTGAACCCGGCCCGGCCCTCGGAGGCGCCGCCCCCAGGCCGTTCGACAGCGCCGGCCTGGCTTGGCGCGTGCGCCGGCAGGGGCAACGCCGAACGCGACGCCGACAGCGACAGCCACGCCATGCAGGCGATCAGCGTGGCGGCTGCGAACAGCCCGGCTCCGTCAACGCGCTTCACGGCATGTCGGTAGGCAGCAAGCGAACCGCGCGACGGCCTCAGGCGGGCGGCAGTGGCGGCGCGCCCCGGTCGCTCCAGAGCACCCCGGCCGTGGCCCAGTCTTGCCGGGCGATGTCGAAGAACAGAACGTCGACGCTGTCGGCCGAGCCGCCCAGCGTGCGCACCGTGGCCTCGGTCAGCGCAGCGGCCAGCGCACGCTTTTGCTCGACCGTGCGGCCGGCGAAGAGTTCGACACGAATGGTCGGCATGGCATGTCCTTGGCGACGATCAAGCCGTGGGCAGCTTGTGGTCCTTGAACTGCTCGCGCAGGCGGTTCTTCAGCATCTTGCCGGTGGCACCGAGCGGGATCGCGTCGACGAACACCACGTCGTCGGGCGTCCACCACTTGGCGATCTTGCCATCGAAGAAGGCGATGAGTTCATCGCGCGTCAGCTCGGCCCCGGGCTTCCTGACGACGATCAGCAGCGGCCGCTCGTCCCACTTTGCATGCAGCGCCGCGATGCAGGCCGCCATCGCGACCTTCGGGTGCGCCATCGCGATGTTCTCGAGGTCGATCGAGCCGATCCATTCGCCGCCGGACTTGATCACGTCCTTGCTGCGGTCGGTGATGTGCATGTAGCCGTCGGCGTCGAGCGTCGCCACGTCGCCGGTCGGGAACCAGCCGTCCACTAAGGGGTCGCCGCCCTC
>JANOVJ010000023.1:0-10508 GCA_031417295.1 bacterium
CGTCGGCGTGCTGGGTGCCGACGACAGCATCGAGAGCCACGTGCGCGACACCCAGAATGCCGGCGCCGGCATCGTCGACGAGCACGCGGCGCGTTTCATCGCCGAGCGCAGTGCGGCGGCCATTCGCTGGCTGGTCGATGCCGGGGTGCCGTTTTCGCCCGACCCCGACGGCCCGCTCGGCTTGCACCTCACCCGCGAAGGCGGCCACGCGGTGCGGCGCATCGCACACGCCGCCGACGCCACCGGCAAGGCCATCCACGACACCTTGCTGGCGCGCGCCAAGGCGCACCCGAACATCGTGCTGCGCGAGCGCTGGATGGCGCTGGACCTGATCACGTCGCGGCATTTGAAGCGGGAAGAGTCGTCGCGCTGCTATGGCGTCTATGCGCTGGACATCGACGCCGGCCGCGTCGAGACCCTGGCCGCCTCGGCCGTGGTGCTGGCCACCGGCGGCGTCGGCAAGGTCTACCGCTACACCAGCAACCCCGACACGGCCACCGGCGATGGCATCGCGATGGCCTGGCGCGCCGGTTGCCGCGTCTGCAACATTGAGTTCATCCAGTTCCACCCGACCTGCCTGTACCACCCGCAGGAGCGCAGCTTCCTGATCACCGAGGCGCTGCGCGGCGAGGGCGGGCGGCTGACGCTGCCGGGCATTGAAGGCGAGGCTGCGCGCTTCATGGCGGCGCACGATGCGCGGCTCGAACTGGCGCCGCGCGACATCGTGGCGCGGGCGATCGACTTCGAGATGAAGAAGCACGGCCTCGACCACGTGTGGCTCGACGCGACGCACCTGGGTGCGGCCTTCCTGACGGAACACTTCCCGACGATCTACGCGCGCTGCCTGAAGCTCGGCATCGACATCACCAAGCAACCGATTCCGGTCGTGCCGGCAGCGCACTACACCTGCGGCGGCGTGGTGACCGACCTCGACGGTCGGACCGACCTGCCTGGCCTCTACGCGGTGGGCGAAACCACCTACACCGGCCTGCATGGCGCGAACCGGCTGGCCAGCAACTCGCTGCTCGAATGCGTGGTGCTCGGGCGCACCTGCGCCAGCCACATCCTCGGCCACGCGCCCGCCGCGCAGCCAACGTTGCCGGCCTGGGACGAAAGCCAGGTCGAGAACGCCGACGAGCAGGTGGTGATCGCCCACAACTGGGACGAGTTGCGGCTGCTGATGTGGAACTACGTCGGCATCGTGCGCACCACCAAGCGGCTGGAGCGGGCGCTGCACCGCATCAAGCTGCTGCGCAGCGAGATTGACGACTACTACGCGAACTTCCGCGTCAACCGCGATCTGCTGGAACTGCGCAACCTTGTCGATTGCGCCGAGTTGATCGTGCGCTCGGCGCTGATGCGGCGCGAGAGCCGCGGCCTGCACTACAGCCGCGATTTCCCGCACACGCTGCCGGTGAGTTTCCCGACGGTGCTGGTGCGCGCCGCGCGCAGCGGCAGCAGTGGCAAGAAGGGCAAATCGGTCGGGTTGAGCGGCTGAGGCTCGATCAACGCTCGCCGACCCGCTCCAGCACGCGCATCGAAAAATCGATCGCCCGCACGTCCTTGGTCAGGCGGCCGATCGAGATGCGGTCGACGCCGGTGGCGGCGATGTCGCGCACCTGGTCGAGCGCAACACCGCCCGAGGTCTCGAGCAGCGCGCGCCCGCCCGTCAGCGTCACCGCTTCGCGCATCTGCGCCAGCGTGAAGTTGTCGAGCAGCACGCTGGCCGCGCCGGCGTCCAAGGCCTCGAGCAGCTGGACCAGCGTCTCGACCTCGATCTGGATGTCCACCCCGGCGTCGAGCGACTGCGCATTGCGCAGCGCTGCGCTCACGCCGCCGGCGGCGACGATATGGTTTTCCTTGATCAGGATGCCGGCGTACAGCGCCAGCCGCTGGTTCGCGCCGCCGCCCGTGCGCACCGCGTACTTCTGCGCCAGGCGCAGGCCGGGCACCGTCTTGCGCGTGTCGAGGATCGCGCAGCCGCGCGGGTTCGGCGAGGCGCCGGCCACCGCATCCACATACGCCCGCGTTTGCGTGGCGGTGGCCGACAGCAGTTGCAGGAAGTTGAGCGCCGGCCGCTCGGCAGCGAGCAGCGCGCGCGCATCACCTTCGATGTGACAGACCGTGCTGTCGGCAGCCATGAGGGCCCCCTCGGCGGCCTGCCAATCGACGCGCGCCGTGGCATCCAGCGCGGTCACGACGGCGTCGAACCAGTCGCGCCCGCACAGCACGGCGGGCTCGCGCACCCGCACGCGCGCGCGGACGCGCTCGTGGGCCGGGGCGAGCAGGCCGGTCCAGTCGCCGCGGCCGATGTCTTCGGCCAGGGCGTCGCGCACGTTGCGCGCACGCGCCTCGGCCAGCGTTTCGTTGTGGTCGAAGGCGAGCACGAGCGGGGCCTCAGGTGGCACCGAGATGCGGCACGAAGCTCGACGGCTTGCTGGCGGCCGGATGGCGTTCGACGAAATCGAGCATCCGTTCGATGCAGCCCAGCGCCTGGGCGCGCACGGCCTCGTCGAGCACGATTTCACCGCCGCCTGTCTCCAGGCATTCGACCACGCCCTTGAGGCCGTTCATCGCCATCCAAGGGCAGTGCGCGCAGCTCTTGCATGTGGCGCTGGTGCCGGCGGTCGGCGCCTCGATCAGCGTCTTCCCGGGTGCGAGCTGGCGCATCCGGTGCATCAGGCCGTTGTCGGTGGCGACGATGTATTCGCTCGCCGTGCCTTCGACCACCGCCTTCAGCAGCGCCGTGGTCGAGCCGACCACGTCGGCGAGCGCGACCACGCTCTGCGGCGATTCCGGGTGCACCAGCACGCGCGCGCCGGGGTGCTCGCGCATCAGCAGTTCGAGCTCGAGGCCCTTGAACTCGTCGTGGACGATGCAGGCGCCGTTCCAGAGCAGCATGTCGGCGCCGGTCTGCTCCTGGATGTAGCGGCCGAGGTGGCGGTCGGGCGCCCACAGCACCTTCTGCCCCTGCGCCTTCAGGTGGCTGACGATGGGCAGTGCGCACGAGCTCGTCACCATCCAGTCGGCGCGCGCTTTCACCGCCGCACTGGTGTTGGCATAGACGACCACGGTGCGGTCGGGGTGGGCGTCGCAGAAGGCGCTGAATTCGTCGGCCGGGCAGCCGAGGTCGAGCGAGCAGGTGGCGTCGAGGTCGGGCATCAACACGCGCTTGTGGGGCGACAGGATCTTGGCCGACTCGCCCATGAAGCGAACCCCGGCGACGACGAGCGTGTGGCTGGGGTGGTCGCGCCCGAAGCGGGCCATTTCCAGCGAATCGGCGACGCAGCCGCCGGTTTCCAGCGCCAGGTCTTGCAGGTCGCCATCGACGTAGTAGTGCGCCACCAGCACCGCGTCGTGCGCCTTCAGTTGCGCGGCGGCGCGGGCTTTCCACTCGGCGCGGCCCGCCGGGCTCAGCGGCTCGGGTGTTTTCGCCCACGCTTGCGCTGTACAACTCGCGCCGACGGCGTCCTGCTTGGTGTAGTCGAACAGCACTTGGGTTGTCATGGCGTCACGGGGCAGCGCGGGCGGTTTCGTCGGCGGAGCAGCATGGTAGCCGAGCGATGCGTGAGGGCGTGCCGTGGCCGGCAATGCCAGCGCAGCCAGCGCGGCGGCGGCTTCAGCCGCGCGGGAGCTTCAGCGGTTCAGGCCAGGAAGCGGCTCGGCGGCGCCCCCACCGAGCGCCGCACCATCGCGCTGAACGCGCTGGCGCTGGCGTAGCCGAGTTCGGCGGCGATGCGGCTCATCGGCATCCGCCGCCCGGCGAGCGACACCGCCTTGGCCAGCAGCACCTGCTGGCGCCACTGGCCGAAGGTGGTGCCCAGCTCGGCGCGGAACAGCCGCGCCACGGTGCGCGGGCTGGCGCCGGTGTCTTGGGCCCAGGCTTCGAGCGTGGCGTGGCGCGTCGGCGCGTCGAGCACGGCCTCGCACAGCGCGCGCAGGCGCTTGTCGCGCGGCAGGTCCACCCCCAGCGGCACGGCACGGGCGTGGTGCAGCTCGTCGAGGACCAGGCTCGCGAGGCTGCGCTCGCGTTCGCTGGCGGCGCGCACGCCGGGCTCGGTGGACAAGTGCAGCACCAATTCGCGCAGCAGGCTCGACACTTCGAGCACGCGGCAGTCGCGCCAGCGCGCCGGGTCGGCCGCGCCGGGATCGGGCCCATAGCAGCCCTCGGCCTGATGGATGTAGAGCGTGCGCAACTCCGCGTCTTCGACCACGCTGACGCAGTGCTCCACGTTCGGCGGAATCCACAACGCCCGGGAAGGCGGCACGATGTAGGTGCCGTGCCCAGCCGTCATGCGGACCACGCCGGTGGCCGAGAACGCCACCTGCGCCCAGGCGTGGCGGTGCGGCTCGACCTGCGTGTCGGCGCGCAGGTGGCGCACCTTGGCGCGCAGCGGGTGCTCGGCTGTCGGCGCGTAGCGCGGCGGGTCCAGCGGCGGCACGCTGGTGTTGCGGCGTCGGCGGGTGACAGCCGTCGGGGCAGCCGTGGGAGCAGCCGTGTGGGCAGGGAGAGGCGGCATGCGGATGGCAGGTTTGCGACAGAAGTTGACGGTCTATCGTAACCCGGACGCTCGCGCCGCATCTAGGATGGATTGATGTCCATACTCCCGCTCCCCGCCACCGCCCTGCGCAAGGACGCGACACTGATCGGCCTCGTCGGCCTGGCGCACAGCATCAGCCATTTCAGCCAGTTGCTGCTGGCGCCGCTGTTCCCGTGGCTGAAGGATGAGTTCGCGGTCAGCTACACCCAGCTCGGCTTCCTGTTGACGATCTTCTTCGTCGTCTCGTGCATCGTGCAGACGCTGTCGGGGTTCTGGGTCGACCGCTACGGCCCGCGGCCGATCCTGTTCACCGGCCTCGGCTTGCTGGGTGTCGCGGCGCTGGGCTACGCCGGCAGCCACAGTTACGCGATGCTGGCGCTGTTCTCGGTCGTCGCCGGCATCGGCAACGGCGTGTTCCATCCGGTTGACTACAGCCTGCTCAACCGCAGGGTTGCCAAGGCCCGGCTCGGCCATGCCTACAGCGTGCACGGCATCACCGGCAGCCTGGGCTGGGCGCTCGCGCCGGCGCTGCTGGTGCCGATCACGCTGGCCTACTCGTGGCGTGTGGCTTTGCTGTGCGCCGCAGCGCTGGCGTTCAGCGTGCTGCTGGTGCTGTGGTTCAAGCGCGCGCAGTTAACGCTCGAACCGGTGCCTGCGGCGCCCGCCGGGCGGGCAGGGCAGCCGGGCGAGGGTTCGCTCGACTTTCTGAAGATTCCCGCAGTGTGGATGTGCTTCGGCTTTTTCTTCTTCTACGCGGGCGCCTTGTCGATCGTGCAGAGCTTCGCGCCCACCGCGGCGCGCGAACTGCACGCCGTGCCGGCCGAACTGGCGGCCATGTGCCTCACGGTCTACATGGTGTGCAGCGCGGGCGGGATGGTGCTGGGTGGCTTTCTGGCGTCGGATCCCGAGCGTTGCGAGCGCATCGTCGGCGTCGCCTTCGGGCTGGCCGCGGCGCTGGCCTTGGTGATCGGCTTCAACACCCATCTGCCGCCGCTGGCGGTGCCGGTGCTGTTCGGCGCGATGGGCTTTGTCTCCGGCATGGCCGGGCCATCGCGCGACCTGCTGGTCAAGAAGTCGACCCCCGACAACGCCACCGGTCGCGTCTACGGCGTGGTCTACGCCGGGCTCGACATCGGGCAGGCCGTGGTGCCGCTGCTGATCGGCAGCCTGATGGACCAGGGCGCCTACCGCAGCGTGTGGCTGGCGCTGGCGCTGTTCCAGGGCGTGCTGATCGTGAGTGCGTTCAACGTCAGGCGGGTGCGGCGCACGGTGCTGGCGCCGACGTGACGGGGCTGCAAGGGGCGCGGGCCAGCCTTTAACATTGCTCGATGCATGCCTCCGATTCCGACTCCGCTCCACTCCCCACCCGCCTGGCCGGCCACGCCCTCGTCGAAGCACTGATCGCGCAAGGCGTCGACACCGCGTTCGGCGTGCCCGGCGAAAGCTTCCTCGCCGTGCTCGACGGCTTTCACGAACACGCCGGCCGCATCCGCTTCATTGCCTGCCGGCAAGAAGGCGGCGCCGCCTTCATGGCCGAGGCGCAGGGCAAGCTGAGCGGCCGCCCGGGCATCTGCTTTGTCACCCGCGGGCCGGGCGCCACCAACGCCAGCATCGGCTTGCACACGGCGTTTCAGGACAGCACGCCGATGATCCTGTTCATCGGCCAGGTCGCAAGCGGCATGCGCGACCGCGAGGCGTTCCAGGAGCTCGACTACCGGCAGATGTTCGGCCCCGGCACGCTCGGTTTCGCGAAGTGGGTCGCCGAGGTGCACGACGCCGACCGCCTGCCCGAGTACGTGGCCCGCGCGTTCCACACCGCGATGCAGGGCCGGCCGGGACCGGTGGTGCTGGTGCTGCCGGAAGACATGCTCACCACGCTCACAGCCGCGCCGGTGCTGCCGCGCATCGAGCCCGTGCATGCCTGGCCCGCGCCGGGTGCGCTGCGCGACCTGCGGGCGATGCTGCTGGCCGCCGAGCGCCCGTTCGTGATCGTCGGTGGCGGCGGCTGGGACGCCATGGCCTGCGCCGCGTTGCAACGCTTTGCCGAGAACTGGAATTTGCCGGTGGGTTGCGCGTTCCGCTTTCAAGACCTGTTCGACAACCGGCATCCGAACTACGCCGGTGACGTGGGCATCGGCATCAATCCCAAGCTCGCCGCGCGCATCGGCGCGGCCGATCTGGTGCTGGCCGTCGGCCCGCGCCTGGGCGAGATGACGACCGGCGGCTACACGCTGCTCGAAGCGCCGCGACCGAAACAGAAGCTGATCCACATCCATGCCGGCGCGGAAGAACTCGGTCGCGTCTATGCGGCCGACCTGATGCTGCAAGCGTCGATGGCGTGTGCCGCGAAAGCGCTCGAAGCGCTGGCCGCGCCGATGTCGCTGCCGTGGGCCGACCACACCGCCGCGGCGGCGGCCGACTATCAAGCCAATGGGGTGCCGAGCCCACTCGATGCGGCAGTGAGCCCGCTCGACATGGCGCTGGTGGTGCTGGCGATGCAGCGCGTGCTGAATGAATCCGGCCCCGAGAACGCCGTCTTCACCAACGGCGCCGGCAACTACTCGGGCTGGCTGCACCGCCACTACCGCTACCCGGGCTTGCAGCACCACGGCCGGACGCAGCTCGCACCGACATCCGGCGCCATGGGCTACGGGCTGCCGGCGGCGGTGGCTGCGGCGTTATTGCAACCGGGTCGCACCTTCATCAACCTGGCCGGTGACGGCGACTTCCTGATGACGGGGCAGGAACTTGCAACGGCCACCGCGTATGGCGCCAAGCTGATCTCGATCGTGGTCGACAACGGGACCTACGGCACGATCCGCATGCACCAGGAGCGCGAGTACCCGGGGCGGGTCAGCGGCAGCGATCTGTTCAATCCCGACTTTGCGTTGCTGGCGCGGGCCTATGGCTGGGCTTCTGAACTCATTGCCACGACTGCTGAATTCGAGCCGGCGTTCCGCGCCGCGCTGGCGCGCAGCGGGCCGACGTTGCTGCACCTGAAGCTGGCCGCCGAGGTGAGCACCAGCCGCGCCACCCTGAGCGCGATCCGCGAGGCGGCGCTCAAGGCGGGCTGCGCGGGGCGCTGAAGGCACGGCTGAGCGGCGTCGCGACAAGCGCAACTTCCCGGACCCGGTCCCCGTGGTCGTGCTTGCCCGGCGGGTCATTGCGCCGAGTCGTCGGGGCCGCCAACGCGTTCTGCGCAGCCTGGCGTGATGCGGTCGGCGTCGCGGCTACAGTGGCAACCTGTTCAACCCAGACCCTCCGGTGGACCCCAGCATGAGCGCGAACCTGGCCAGCGACTTCAGCACCTGCGACCTGTGCGACGCGCACAAGGCGAGCCTCCTGACGCCGGCCGACAGCGGCTTTCGCGTCCTGCCGCCGGTGTTCCGCGACTTTGGCGGCAAGGCAAGGTTCGCCGGCCCAGTGAGCACCGTCAAGTGCTTCGAGGACAACACGCAGGTGAAGGCGGCGGTCGATTCGCCCGGCCTCGGCCGCGTGCTCGTGGTCGATGGCGGCGGCTCGCTGCGCCGTGCGCTGGTCGGCGGCAACCTGGCCGCGGCCGCGGCAAAGAACGGCTGGGCCGGCGTGGTAGTCGATGGCTGCGTGCGCGACGTGGCCGAACTCGCGGCTTGCGGTGTTGGCATCCGCGCGCTCGCGGCGATGCCATTGCCCACCGACAAGCGCAACGAGGGCCAGCGCGACGTGCCGGTGCAGATCCAGGGCGTGTGGGTGCGCCCTGGGGACTGGCTCTATGCCGATGCGGATGGCATCGTGGTGATGGCGGCAGCGTAAGCCGGGACGGGCGCTCGCCGTGGCCGCGCGGCAGCCGTCACGCGGCCGGGCCTGCCCGTGACGGCTTCGGCGATCCGGCAACAGAACGCCGGCTTACTTGAAGATGTCCTTCACCCGATCGGTCCAAGACTTCGCGTTCGGCGAGTGCCGGTCGCCCGACTTCTTGAACGACTCGTCGAGTTCCTTCAGCAGCTTCTTCTGGTGCTCGGTGATGCGCACCGGCGTTTCCACACTGATGTGGCAGTACAGGTCGCCCGGGTAGCTCGAGCGCACGCCCTTGATGCCCTTGCCGCGGAGGCGGAAGGTCTTGCCGGTCTGGGTGCTCTCGGGTAGGTCGATCTCGGCCTTGCCGTTGAGCGTGGGGACTTCGATGTTGCCGCCCAGCGTGGCCGTGGTCATGGCCACCGGCACGGTGCAATGCAGGTCGTCGCCGTCGCGCTCGAAGACTTCGTGCGGCTTGACCCGCAGCTCGATGTACAGGTCGCCGGGCGGGCCACCGTTGGTGCCCGGCTCGCCGTTGCCGGCCGAGCGAATGCGCATGCCTTCGCCGATGCCGGCGGGGATCTTCACCTCCAGCGTCTTGGTCTTCTTCAGCTTGCCCTGACCGCTGCACACCGTGCACGGCTCGGGGATGATCTTGCCGCTGCCGCGGCACTGCGGGCAGGCCTGTTGGATGGCGAAGAAGCCTTGGCGCATCTGCACCGTGCCGGCGCCGCTGCAGGTGCTGCAGGTCTTGGCGCTGGTGCCCGGCTTGGCACCGCTGCCGTGGCAGGTGTCGCACTGCTCCCAACTCGGGATGCGGATCTGCGTTTCCTTGCCGAGCGCGGCTTCTTCGAGCGAAATCTCCATCGCGTAGCTGAGGTCGCTGCCGCGGTAGATCTGCTGCCCGCCGGGGCGGCGGCCACCACCGCCCGCGCCACCGAAGATGTCGCCGAAGATGTCCCCAAAGGCCTCGGCAAAACCGCCCATGCCTTCGCCGGCGGGGCCCCGCGCCCCCATGTTGGGGTCAACGCCGGCGTGGCCGTGCTGGTCGTAGGCGGCGCGCTTTTGGGGGTCGGAGAGCATCTCGTAGGCCTCCTTGACCTCCTTGAATTTCTCTTCCGACTTCTTCGCCCCGTCGCCCTGGTTGCGGTCGGGGTGGTGCTTCATGGCCAGCTTGCGGTAGGCCTTCTTGATGTCTTCGTCGGTGCCGTTCTTGGGAACACCGAGAACTTCGTAGTAGTAACGCTTTGCCATCGTTATTGCTGCCTGTCCGCTCACCTTTGATACGCAAAACCCCCGTGCGCTTCTTGAAGCCCACGGGGGGTGCTGGGGCCGGCGCGAGGGTCGCCGGGGATCGTGACGCTCAGGCTGCCGCCTTCTTGTCCTTGACTTCGGTGAACTCGGCATCGACGACGTTGTCATCGGCCGCCTTCGCCGATGCGCCAGCGCCGGCCGCTTCCGCGCCGTCCGGCCCGGCGCCGGCCGCTTGCGCCGCCTGGGTCTCGGCGTAGACCTTCTCGCCGAGCTTCTGGCTGGCAGCCATCAGCGCTTCGGTCTTGGCTTCGATGTCGGCCTTGTCCTCGCCCGCCAGCGCCGTCTCGGCGTCTTTCAACGCGGTCTCGATCTTCTCTTTCTCACCCGCATCGAGCTTCGCGCCATGCTCGGCGAGCGACTTCTTCACGCTGTGCACCATCGCGTCGGCCGAGTTGCGGGCCTGCACCAGCTCGAGCTTCTTCTTGTCCTCGGCGGCGTTGAGTTCGGCGTCCTTCACCATCTGCTGGATCTCGGCTTCCGACAAGCCCGAGTTGGCCTTGATCGTGATCTTGTTTTCCTTGCCGGTGCCCTTGTCCTTGGCGCCCACATGCAGGATGCCGTTGGCGTCGATGTCGAAGCTGACCTCGATCTGCGGCAGCCCGCGCGCGGCTGGCGGAATGCCTTCGAGGTTGAACTCGCCCAGGCTCTTGTTGCCGGTGGCGATTTCGCGCTCGCCCTGGTAGACCTTGATCGTCACCGCCGGCTGGTTGTCGTCGGCGGTGCTGAAGGTCTGCGCGAATTTGGTCGGGATGGTGGTGTTCTTCTTGATCATCTTCGTCATCACGCCGCCCAGGGTCTCGATGCCCAGGCTGAGCGGGGTGACGTCGAGCAGCAGCACGTCCTTGCGGTCGCCGCCCAGCACCTGGCCCTGGATGGCCG
>JANOVJ010000024.1:0-2552 GCA_031417295.1 bacterium
TTGCGCACCAGTTCGTGAACCATCCGCGTTTCCTCGGGGCCGAGCGCGGCGCAGGGCTCGTCCATGATCAGCGCGCGGGCGTTGAAGTAGAGCGCGCGCGAGATCGCCACCACCTGGCGTTGCCCGCCCGAGAGCGAGCGCACGGGCACGCGGATGTTCTTGAAGTTCGGGTTCAGGCGGTGGAACACGTCGCGCGCCGCCTTCTCCATCGCGTAGTCGTCGAGCGTGCCCCAGCGCGTCATCAGCTCGCGGCCGAGGAAGAGGTTGGCCACGCTGTCCAGGTTGTCGGCGAGCGCGAGCGTCTGGTAGATCGTCTCGATGCCGAGCGCCTGCGAGTCGGCCGGGCTTTCGAGCTTGGCCAACTGCCCGGTCACGCGCACCTCGCCGCTGTCGATCGGGTAGGCGCCGGCCAGCATCTTCATCAGCGTCGACTTGCCCGCGCCGTTGTGGCCGAGCAGCGCGACCACTTCGCCGGGAAACACCGTGAGGCTCACGTCCTCGACCGCGCGCACGCCGCCGAAGGCCTTGTGGATGCCCTTCAATTCGATGAGAGGTACGGTCGTGCTCATGTCATGCGCTCCCCGGTGGCCCTGCGATACAGCACGTCAAAGACGACGGCGACGATCAGCACCTGGCCGATGATGACCATCCGGTAGCCGATGCTCACGTCGAGCAGCAGCAGGCCGCTTTCGAGAAACTGGATGATCAGCGCACCAAGCACCGAGCCGAGCACGGTGCCGCTGCCGCCCGACAAGGCCACGCCGCCGATCACCGCCGCGGCGATCACGTACAGCTCCATGTTCGTGCCCAGCGAATTGGTGCCTGCGTTCAACCGCGCCACCGAGACGATCGCCGCCACGGTCACAAGAACGGCCAGCAGCAGGAACAGCTTCAACATCACCCGCTTGACCGGAATGCCCACCAGTAACGCCGCCTCCGGGTTGCCGCCGATCGCATACACGTAGCGCCCGAAGCGCGTCCGGTTGACGATGAAGGCCATGCCCATCACCACCGCCGCCCAGATCAGCACCGGGATCGGAATGCCCTGGCCGGCGCCCTTGTCGGCCAGCACGTAGGCGTTCATCGTGGCGACGAAGATCAGCAGCACGGCGACGAAGAAGAGCGCCAACGCGGCATCGAACCACAACGGGCGCAACGGAAAGCCGGCGGCCGCGGCGCCGCGCCTTCGCGACACCACGTTCCACAGCAGCAACGCGCTCAAGGCCAAGCCGAGGGCCCAGCTCAGCATCGGCCCAAGCGAGCCTTCGAGCCCGCCGCCGAGGGCCAGGAACACGGGGTCGCTGACCGGCTGCGTCTTGCCGTCGGCGACCAGAAAGGCCGCGCCGCGAAACGACATCAGGCCGCCGAGTGTGACCACGAACGACGGCACGCCGAGGTAGGCGGTGAGCCATCCCTGGTAGAGCCCGATCACAAGCGCCAGGCCGAGCCCGGCGAACGAGGCCGGCACCCAGTGCCATTGCTTGGTGTACATCAGGAACGCGATCAGCACGCCGACCACGCCCATCACCGAACCGACCGAGAGATCGATCTGCCGCGCCACGATGATGAGTGCAATGGCCGCCGCGACGATGCCGACCACAGCCGTCTGCTGAGCGATGTTGTAGAGGTTCTCCGGCGTCAGGAAGTTGCCGGTGAGGACGTGAAACGCGAGCGCCATGACGACGAGCACGCCAGCCATGATCGACAGGCGAAGATCAAGCGCGCTGATCTGGAGTTGGTTCAGCATGGCAGGGGCTCCCCGCGGTTCGATGGTCGAACACCCTCTCCCGCAGGCGGGAGAGGGCAGGGTGAGGGTGCCGCCAGAGCGGGCGGCACCGGCGCCTCACGGCGCCTTGTTGCGCCTTACTTGCAGGCCGCAGGCGCCGTGGCCGCCGCCACGCCCTTGCACGCCGCTTCCTTGCTGATGTGCCCGGCCTTGATCGGCACATCGAGGTTGGCCGCCGTGACCGGCACCGCCTTCAGGAACATCGCGTTCATCGAGACCTTCTTCTCGCCCTCGGCCCAGGTCACCGAACCCTCGACCTTCTTGCCCGCGGCGAGCGCCATCGCGGCGGTGGCGGCTTCACGGCCGAGGTCGCGCGAATCCTTCCACACCGACACCGTCTGCGTGCCGAGCGCAACGCGGTTCAGCGCCGCGTGGTCGCCGTCCTGCCCCGACACCGGCACGCCCTTGATGCCGCGCGCCGACAGCGCCGCCACCACGCCGCCGGCCATGCCGTCATTCGAGGCCACGACCGCATCGACCTTGTTCGAGTTCTTGGTCAGGATCTGCTCCATGTTCTTCTGCGCCGTTTCGGGCTTCCAGCCGTCGGTGTACTCCTCACCCACAATTTTGATGTCGCCCTTCTTGATGGCGTCGGCCAGCACTTCCTGCTGCCCGGCGCGCAGGAAGTCGGCGTTCGGGTCGGTCGGCGAACCCTTGATCATCACGTAGTTGCCCTTGGCCTTGGCGGCCAGCACGGCGCGCGCCTGCATCCGGCCGACTTCCTTGTTGTCGAAGGTGATGTAGAACACGCCGGGCTGTTCGATCA
>JANOVJ010000025.1:0-4613 GCA_031417295.1 bacterium
CCCAGGTGGCGCGTGAGGCGCTGCGCACGGTTTCGCTGTCGATGTGTTTGCCCGGCACCACGATGCGCAGCTTCACGCCACGCGCCATTGCTTGCACCAGCGCGTTCAAGGTCAACGCGTCGGGAACGAAGTACGAGGCCGCCAGGTCGATCGAGCGCGACGCGGCCGTGATCGCGAGCAGGTACATGAGCTGCATGCTTTCGCTGCCGCCGCTGGGCGAACTGCTGAACATCTGCGCCAGGCCGCGGCCGGCCGGTTCCAGCGCGGGGAAGAAGTCGGGGCCGTGCAGCACGTCGCCGGTCACCTTGATCCAGTTCTCCAGGAACACTGCCTGCATCTGCGCAACCACCGGCCCTTCGACCTGGAAATGCGTGTCGCGCCAATGGTCGGGGTCCTGCGCGGCGCCGGTCCATTGCGGCGCGACGCCGGCGCCGCCGGTGAACGCAACCCTTCCATCCACGACCAGCAGCTTGCGATGGGTCCGGTTGTTGAGCCGCCCCAGATGCGACCAGTGCGGCGGATGAAACTTGCGCACGTGCACACCGGCCGACTCCATGGTCGCGATCAGGCTTTCGTCCATCTTGGCGCTGCCCACCCAGTCGAGCAGCACCTGGACCTTGACGCCACCGCGCGCCCGTTCGGCCAGCGCCTGCGCGAACTTGGCGCCGATGTCGCCCGACCAGTAGATGTAGGTCTCGAAGGTGATCGAGGTGCGCGCGCCGCGGATCGCGGCCAGCATCGGGGGGAAGATTTCGTCGCCGTTGAGCAGCACGCGGAACCGGTTGCCGCCGACGAACGGCGGCCCGAGCAGCACACCGAGTTCGTGGCCGAAGCGCGGGTCGTCCAGCGCGTACAGCCGTTCGATCCGGCGCTCGATCTTCTTCTCGCCGCCGATGAAGTTGAACGCAAGCAGCGCGCCGGCCACCGTCAGCAGCACGGCGCCTGCAACGAGGAGAAGGGTTCGCCGCGCCTTGCCTGTGCCGCTCATCGGTTCATTGTGGCCTGCGGTCCCGTCTCGACTGCGTGCGACAGCGCACAGATCGAACGCCATGCTGCCGCTACCGTGTGCCCTTGGCGAAGGAAAACGATGAACGCGATCCACTGCATCGGCGACACGGGAGCCATGCGGCGCGTGCGAATCCACGCTCTGAGCGGGCGACAGCACGGCCGTGGGCACCGGCGCGAGCTCGCCCCAACGCAGCCTGGCCGGCCTGATCGGCCAAACGCATCCGCGGCTGCTGATCGAGAACCGGGCGCGGGACGGGGCGAAGTGTGCCGACGTGGTGCGCCAACTCGGCGCTGACGAGCGGTTCGACATCGTGCTCGTGCAGGCCGGCGGCAACGACGTGATCCTGATGCTGGCCGGCAATGTCGGCAACGCGGCGTTCTTCTTCGCGCCCGTGTCGTGGCGGATGACGCAGCGCTCGCGCGCCATGCGCGGTTTTGTGCGCGATGCCGCGGCGCGCACCGGGGCGACCTATGTGAACCTGTTTCACGAGCGGGCCGACGATCCGTTCGCGCGCGACAAGCGCTTGAACGCCAGCGACGGCGGGTACGAAGTGTGGTTGCACGAGCTGATGGCGCAAACCGACCTGGCGCGGCGTTTGAGCCGCGCCTCCGCTGGCTGAGCGCGGGCGTGACCTCGCGGCTTCCGGTGCACGCGCATCCCGGCCCTCGGCGAGCCGGCTTACTGCGTCAGGCGCTTGTAGGTTTCGTTCGCTTCGACGGCGCGGCTGGTGTCCTTCAGGCCGCGGTTCAAATCGCGCGCGCCTTGCTGGACCCGTGGGCTTGGCACGCCGCCGGTCATGCCGACCGTCTCGTCGCGTTCATGCGGCAGGGTCAGCGCCGCTGCGGAGTCGGGCGCGGTCAGGTCCACCGTCGCCACGCCGCCAGCGGCCGACGAGGGTTTGCGCTTCGTCTCGACGGTCTGCGCGTGCGCTGCACGGCGCGTCACGGGTTGGCGAGCGGCCGTCATGCCGCCCCCAGCGTGCCCAGGCCGACAAGCACCTTGTCGAGCGTCAACGGATAGTCGCGAATCCGCACACCGCAGGCGTTGTAGACGGCATTCGCCAGCGCCGCCCCGGCGCCGCTGATGCCGAGCTCGCCAACGCCCTTGATCTTCAGCGGGTTGGTCTTGTCGTCGACTTCCGGCAGGAAGTACGCCTCGATGGCGGGAATGTCGGCGTGCGACGGCACGTGGTATTCGCCCAGATCGTGGTTGACGAAGTGCCCGTGGCGCGGGTCCAGGATCGCGGCTTCGTGCAACGCCGCGCCCACGCCCCAGATCATCGCCCCGACGGCCTGGCTCCTGGCCAGCTTCTCGTTCAATATCCGGCCCGCGGCAAAGACGCCGAGCATCCGGCGGAGCCGGATTTCGCCAGTGTCCATGTCCACCGCCACCTCGGCGAAGTTGGCGCCGTAGGCCTGCTGGGAAAACTTCTTGGTCATCGTCCCCGGCTTGATCTCGCCGTTGGCTTCCAGGCCCAGCGGGCCGGCCAAAGCGCCCAGGCTGTCGGACTTGCCCGCGCCCGACACCCGGCCTTCGGCGAAGCTCGCCTCGGCGACGTCGATGCCGAGCTTGCGCGCCAGCTTCTCGCGCAGGTTCGCGCAGGCATCGAACAAGCCCGAGCCGGCACTCGCCGCGCCGAACGACCCGCCCGAGCCCGGCGTTTCCGGAAAGTCGCTGTCGCCGAGTTCCATCCGCACCCGATCGATCGGCAGGCCGAGCATTTCTGCGGCCACCTGGGTGAACACGGTGTAGCTGCCGGTACCGATGTCGGTCATCGACATGCGCACCGTCAACACGCCCTGCTTGTCAAGCGCGACGGTGCACTTCGACGGCAACAGCAGGTTGCCCCGAATGGCCGCCGCCATGCCGATGCCGATCCACCAGCGGCCCTCTTGCCGGCTGCGCGGCTTGGCGCTGCGCTCGGCCCAGCCAAAGCGCTTGGCGCCTTCGTTCATGCAGGCGACGAGTTGGCGCGTCGAAAAGGGCACGTTCAGTTCCGGGTCGATCGGCGGCTCGTTGCGCAGCCGGAGTTCGATCGGGTCGAGCGCGAGCTTCTCGGCCAGTTCATCCATCGCCTGCTCCAGCGCCAGCATGCCCACCGCTTCGCCGGGGGCGCGGGTCGAGTCGGAGACCGGCAGATCGAGCGCGACCGAGCGGTGCGTCGTCATCCGGTTCGCCGCCGCATACAGCATCCGCGTCTGCACGCCCGCACCCTCGTAGAAGTTGTCGAACCGCGCGCTGTGCGAGAAGGTCTCGTGGGCGATGGCGGTGAGCTTGCCGTCGCTGCCCGCACCTAGGCGCAGGCGCTGGATGGTTTCGCTGCGGTGGGTCGTGAAGTGAAACATCTGCTGGCGCGTCAACGCCGTCTTGACCGGCCGGTCGAGCTGGCGCGAGGCCATCGCCGACAGCATCACGTCGCCGTAGATCGGCAGCTTGCCGCCAAAGCCGCCGCCGACATAGCGGCTGACGATGCGCACCTTCGACGGCGCGATCTTCAACGTGCTCGCCACCGCCTTCTGCGCGCTTTCGAGCAACTGCGACGAGCAGTGCACGATCACCCGGCCGTCTTTCCAGTACGCCAGCGTGGCGTGCGGCTCCATCTGGGCGTGGATGTGAAACGGCGTCTTGAACGTCGCGTCGAACTTGACCGGGGCGGCGGCGAACGCGGTCTCGAAATCGCCGACGACGCTGTCGGTCTCCTGGCCCTGCTGCTTGGCGGGCTTCTCGGCCTTGTCGAGGTTCGCGGCAAGCTCGAACGCGCCGCCTTCGTCGTCATAGCGGATCTTCACCAGCCGTGCCGCCGAGCGCGCCTGCTCGAAGCTTTGCGCGACCACGAAGGCCACCGCCTCGCCATAGTGGCGCACGCGGTTGTTGGAGAGCTGCGGCCCGGCGCGCGAAAAGCGGTCGGGTGCATCGAGCGGGCCCCATGCACCTTGCGCGGGCGCGTTCTTGTGCGTCAGCACCAGCAGTACGCCGGGTGCGCGCTCTGCGGCGGCGGTGTCGATCGCCGCGACGCTGCCCTTGGCGATGGTGGCTTCGACGATGAAGCCATAGGCCGGGTTGCCGCCTTCCTGCACTTCATGCGCGTAAGGCGCCTTGCCCATCACCTTCAGCCGCCCATCGACGCGGTCGATCGGCTTGCCGATCAGGCCCTGCCGGTTCTCGTCGATGGGGTTGCGCGGGGCGGGTTGGTTCATCTGCATGGTCGTTCTCCGTCACGCTTCGGTCAGCACCGCACGCAAGGTGCGCCGCAGCAGGGGAATCTTGAAATCGTTGTGGCCGTGGCCGCGGGCCCCGGCGAGCACCGCGTCGGCCGCGGCGTTCGCGCTCGCATCGCCCGAGGCCGCGCCTGCGAGCAGGCTTTCCGCCGCCGGCACGCGCCACGGCTGGTGCGCCAGCCCGCCGAAAGCCAGCCGCACGGTGCGGATGCGCCCGTTCGATTCATCGACGATCGCGGCCACCGAGACCAGCGCGAACGCATACGAAGCGCGGTCGCGCACCTTGCGGTAGACATGGCGGCCGGGCAGCGGCGGCGGCAGCGTGACCGCGGTGATCATCTCGCCCGGCTGGAGCGAGGTTTCGATGTGCGGCGTGGTGCCCGGCA
>JANOVJ010000026.1:0-4668 GCA_031417295.1 bacterium
GCCCGGGGTTATGTGTTTCAAAAAATAATTTGGTCAATTCTTCATAAGATGTTTGAGAGGAATCGAAAATTACTTCGACCGCTTCAGCATGACCTGTGTTGCCTGAGAGTTCGAAGCCACGCACGGCACCGCACCAAAGTACGCCGGCAAAGACTACGTCAATCCAGGCTCCGAAATTCTGTCGGCAGAAATGATGCTGCGCCACATGGGTTGGGTCGAAGCCGCCGACCTCATCATCAGCTCGATGAAGGCGTCTATTCTGTCGAAGCGGGTGACCTACGACTTCGCGCGTTTGATGGAGGGTGCCACCCAGGTTTCGTGTTCGGGGTTCGGACAAGTGATGATCGACCACATGTAACCACGTCCCAAGCCGTCCCGGGACGGCTCATCAGAAACCCCAGCACATTGGTTTGACTGGGGTTTTTTGTTTTCCGTGTTTCAGAAAATCTTTGAACGCAGTGCTGCATCCCACTTGAACGGGGCCATGAATGGGGTTGCCATTCTCGGTGCCGTGACGCCGATTTGCCGTAGTGCGCGCAGGCGCTTAGACTGCACAGAATTCTGTAACTTTCCAAGAGGCCAGTCATGAGCATCTCCGCCAGCGACGTTGTGCCGTTCACCCAGGCGCGCGCCAACCTGTCCGAGCTGGCCGACCAGGTGAAAGCCGGCGCCGAAAAGATCATCACCAAGAACGGCGAGAGCTACGTGGCCCTCATCGACGCCGACCGGCTGGACTACTACCACCGCCTTGAGCGTGAGCGCATCCACCTGCTGTTGATCGACGACGCCAGGCGAGGGCTGGAAGACATTGCTGCCGGTCGAACCCACGACGCCGATGACGCGATCGCCCTGCTCCAGAAGCGGCGTGCTCGGCCCGGCGACGTGGCCGGCAAGCGCAGCGCGAAGGCCGCCCCGGCCGCAAGGAAGCGTGGCTGACCCGCTGTTTCGGGTCGAGCTGACCGCCAGCTTCCGGGAGAGGCTGGGGCCGATCGAGGCCTTCCTGGGCGAGGCCGACGCGGCCTTCGCATTCGACAGATTGCTGGCCGAGCTGCGCGCCACGGTCATCCCCAACCTGCGTCGCTTTCCGCGAATCGGCCGGCGCTATCTCGACCAGCCTCCGCAGTCGACCGAGGCGCTTGCTCAACTGGCAGCGCTGCCGTCCGGCGCGGCCGACGCACTGCGGGAGTACCTGCACGGCGACTACCTGATCCTTTACACCGTGGACGCGACGGGCAAGGTCGTGTACCTGCTGTCCGTGCGGCACCACCGCGAGCTTTCCTTCCAGTTCGCCGGGCTCTGGCCCGGCGCCTCGGGTGCGCGCAAGCGCTGATCCTTGATGACCATGCCCAATGTAGCGACGGCAGCAACGACATGAGCAACGAAGCCTTCGCCCGCGTGAAGATCGACGCGCTGCTCGCGGCGCAGGGCTGGGACACGCTCGACACCAACGCTTTCCGCTTCGCGGTGCAACTGCCCGACGGCACGCGCGCTGACTATCTGCCGTGCGACCGCCATGGGCGTTCGCTGGCCGTGATCGAAGCCAAGTGCTACTTGATCAATCCAGGCGACGCGGCGGCGCAGGCGAAGGCCTATGCGCAGCAACCCGGTGTGCCCTACGCCTTCCTGCGCAACGGCAACGAAGTGCTGTTCTGGGAGTGGCAGCGCGAGGCCTTTCCGCGGCCCGTGAAAACGCTCTTCAAGCAGGACGACCTGGAACGTCGCATCGCCACGCTGTCCGTGCGCCGCGATCCTGCGAGCGTGGCCATTGACCGGCGCATCGTTGAACGTGATTACCAGATCGATTGCATCGACACCTTGTACCCAGGCCAGAAGAACAAAGCGGCGTCGAGCGATCAGCACTGAGTTCGCGACGGGCTGACGCACGAGTCACGAAGCGATCCGGATCGGCTGGATAGCGCTATGCGGCATCCGCGCGACAGTGGCGAGAGCGCGATGTAGCTCCGGCCTGGGCCAGCCAGTGCTGTTAATGGGCAGGGTGGTAAACGGGGCCACGGATGGGGCCACAGTCGAATCCAGGCGGCGGAGAACCCGCATGAATACTGGCTCAGCGCCCGATTGGGAAGTGATGATCGAACATGTGAACCCGGGCGGTCTTCCGCCCGGTCCAGGCGCCTGGGTTCGCTTGCCGGAACGCTGCAACTCACATCAACGGCGCATTTGATCGAGATGTCGATCGCTCGTCAAAGGCCGGTGTACGGGGCTCGGGTGGCGGCGCCAATCAGATGCATCAAGCCCGGCGGCGCACAGGCAGGGTACCGAATGCGCAACGGGTTCGACGTTTTGACAAGATCGAACTGAGCGGGCTTGGCACCTGAGTGCCACCGCTGCAGCCGGACTCGGCCGGCTGAGCTGGGGACCGTCAGTGCGCGACGGTGGCCGCCAGCTGTTCGCGACCGTCGGCGTCCACAAGCGTGTCGGGCAGCGCGCCCACCGGGCAGATGTTGTGCGCCAGTTGCCCTTTGGGCCCCTGGACCAACTCAAAACTGACGCGCCCGCCTTGCTTGAGGGTGCGAAAGCCCTCCATCTGGATTGCCGAGAAATGGGCAAAGATGTCGTCGCCGCCTTCCTCGGGCTGGATGAAGCCAAACCCCTTGGCATCGTTGAACCACTTTACTGTACCGAGCGCCATGCTGTTCTCCTGCGTTCCTGCCATCGTTCGGAATTCTCAGCATCCCGTCTCGCGATGTCAAGGCAAACACGGGGCAAGACAGGCTCAGTCGGACGCCCACCGGGCCGGCCGTGGGGCGGGATGGGAGCGAGACGGGGGCGAGATGGGGTGGCCACATGACGCAATTCGGGGCTTGTACTTTTCGCTGCGGGCTCAACATGCCCACTGGTAAACGCTTGGGCATCAACTCGATAGAATCATCGGATGGCGACCGACAAACCCAGACCTCCGGCAACGCGACCGACCATTTCGCTGCCCGACGACGGCCAGGGCGTGGTGGTTGTCGAGCGCCAGACCGCGAAAACCGAGCCGCCCAAGCTGTACCAGGTGGTGCTGCTCAATGACGACTACACCCCGATGGAGTTTGTGGTGATGATCCTTCAGGAATACTTCAGCCATGATCTGGAAACGTCGACCCAGATCATGCTGAAAATCCACCACGAGGGTCGTGGCGTCTGCGGCGTGTTCACGAAGGACGTGGCCGCAACCAAGGTCGAGTCGGTGTCCACCGCTGCACGTCGCAGCGGGCACCCTTTGCAATGCATTCTGGAGGCCGCATGATTGCGCAAGAGCTTGAAGTCAGCCTGCACATGGCGTTTGTCGAAGCGCGTCAGCAGCGTCATGAATTCATCACTGTCGAGCACTTGCTGCTCGCGCTGCTGGACAACCCCTCCGCCGCCGAAGTGCTGCGCGCCTGCTCGGCCAACATCGACGAGTTGCGCAAGAGCCTGGTCCAGTTCGTCAAGGAAAACACGCCCACGGTCGGCGGTGCCGACGAGGTCGACACCCAGCCCACGCTCGGCTTCCAGCGCGTGATCCAGCGCGCGATCATGCACGTGCAGTCCACCGGCAGCGGCAAGAAGGAAGTGACTGGCGCGAATGTGTTGGTGGCGATCTTCGGCGAGAAGGATTCGCACGCCGTCTACTACCTGCACCAGCAGGGCGTGACGCGGCTCGACGTGGTGAACTTCATCGCCCACGGCATCAAGAAGTCCGACCCGCCCGAGCCCACCAAGGCCAGCGAAGGCAACCCCGCCGAAACCGAGAAGGAAGAGGGCGATGGCAAGGCATCTCCGCTCGATCAATTCACGCAGAACCTGAACCAGCTAGCCCGCGACGGCAAGATCGACCCGCTGATCGGGCGCGAGCACGAGGTCGAGCGGGTGATCCAGATCCTGTGCCGGCGGCGCAAGAACAACCCGCTGCTCGTCGGCGAGGCCGGCGTCTGCAAGACCGCGATCGCCGAGGGCCTGGCCTGGCGCATCACGCAGTCCGACGTGCCGGAAATCCTCGCCAACGCGATCGTCTACTCGCTCGACATGGGCGCGCTGCTGGCGGGCACCAAGTACCGCGGCGACTTCGAGCAGCGACTGAAAGGCGTGCTGAAGAACCTGAAGGACCTGCCCAACGCGATCCTGTTCATCGACGAAATCCACACCCTGATTGGCGCCGGCGCGGCCTCGGGCGGCACGCTCGACGCGAGCAACCTGCTCAAGCCTGCGCTCGGCTCGGGCGCGATGAAGTGCATTGGCGCGACCACCTTCAGCGAGTACCGCGGCATCTTCGAGAAAGACGCCGCGCTGTCGCGCCGGTTCCAGAAGATCGACGTCGTCGAACCGTCGGTCGAGCAAACGGTGGAAATCCTGAAAGGCCTGAAGTCGCGCTTCGAGGAGCATCACAGCGTCAAGTACGCCCTCGGCGCTCTGCAGGCCGCGGCCGAGCTGTCGGCCAAGTTCATCAACGACCGGCACCTGCCCGACAAGGCCATCGACGTGATCGACGAAGCCGGCGCGGCGCAGCGCATCCTGCCGAAGAACAAGCAGAAGAAGACCATCACCCGAGCCGAAGTCGAGGACATCGTGGCCAAGATCGCCCGCATCCCGCCGGCGAGCGTGTCGAGCGACGACCGCAGCAAGCTGAAGACGCTCGACCGTGACTTGAAGAGCGTGGTCTTCGGCCAAGACCCGGCCATCGATGCG
>JANOVJ010000027.1:0-2362 GCA_031417295.1 bacterium
GTGGTGGCCGACTCGGTGCCCGAGCTGGAGTGGAAGGAAACCGAGGCCAAGGCACGCGCGCTGATCCGTGCGGCCGAGCTGGTCGAGGAAGGGTTCTGACATGCTGCTCATGATCGACAACTACGACTCCTTCACCTACAACCTGGTGCAGTACTTCGCCGAGCTGGGCGAGGAGGTGCAGGTGTTCCGTAACGACGAGATCACGCTCGAAGGCATCGTGGAACTGTGCCCTGCAAGGCTGGTGCTGTCGCCCGGGCCGTGCACGCCGGCCGAGGCGGGCATCTGCATCCCGGCGATCCGTCACTTCACCGGCAAGCTGCCGATCCTCGGCGTGTGCCTTGGTCATCAGGCGATCGGGGCGGCACTCGGCGGCAAGGTCGTTCGTGCGCAGAAGCTGATGCACGGCAAGACGAGTAGGCTGACGACCGACGAGCGCGGCGTCTATGCCGGACTCCCGAAGACATTCACAGTCACTCGCTACCACTCGCTCGTGATCGAGCGCGCGTCGCTGCCGGCGCAACTCGACGTGACTTCGACCTCGGAAGATGGCGAGATCATGGGCGTGCGCCACCGCGAACTGGCCGGCACGCCGACGCCGCTCGAAGGCGTGCAGTTCCATCCCGAATCCATCCTCACCGAGCATGGGCACGCGATGCTGAAGAACTTCCTGGAGCTGCGGCGATGAACGTTGTCGTTGATCTGCGCAGCTACACGGTCACGAAGCCGACCCCGGCAATGCGCGAGGCGATGGCGCGCGCCGAAGTCGGCGACGACGTGTTCGGTGACGACCCGACCGTCAACGCGCTGCAGGAACGTATCGCCTCACTGCTGGGGTTCGAGGCGGCACTGTTCGTGCCGAGCGGCACGCAGAGCAACCTGTGCGCGATCCTCTCCCACTGCCAGCGCGGCGACGAGTACATCGTCGGCCAGATGGCGCACACCTACCGCTGGGAAGGCGGCGGCGCGGCCGTGTTCGGCAGCGTGCAGCCGCAACCGCTGGCACATCAAAGCGACGGCACGCTGGCGCTGGCCGACATCGAAGCCGCGATCAAGCCCGACGATGCGCACTTCGCGCGCAGCCGGCTGCTCTGCCTGGAGAACACGATCGGCGGCAAGGTGTTGGCTATGGCCTACCTGCGCGACGCGACGGCCCTGGCGCGCAATCGCGGGCTGGCAACGCACCTCGACGGCGCGCGGCTGTTCAACGCGGCAACGGCGCTCGGCGGCAGCCCGACCGAGCGGGCGCGCGAGATCGCGCAGCACTTCGACAGCGTCTCGGTGTGCTTTTCCAAGGGGCTGGGCGCACCCGTCGGCTCGGCCTTGTGCGGCAGCCGCGAGTTCATTGCCCGCGCGCACCGCTGGCGCAAGATGGCCGGCGGCGGCATGCGCCAGGCGGGCGTTCTGGCGGCGGGCGCGCTGCATGCGCTGGACCATCACGTCGATCGCCTCGCCGACGATCACGCCAACGCGCGCCGCCTGGCCGAAGGTTTGACCGGCCTGTCCGGCGTGACGGTCGAGCCGCCGCAGACGAACATCCTGTTCATCGACGTTGCCGGCGAGCGCGCGGCCACCTTGCTCGGCCACCTGAAGGCGCGCAACGTGCTGGCGACCGGCCTGTATCGGCTGCGCTTCGTGACCCATCTGGATGTCGATGCGGCGGGCGTGGACCGTGCCGTGGCCGCCATCCGCGAGCACCTGAGCTGAGCACCGCAACCAAGGACGGCCATCATGTCGATTACCAACACCGAAGCGCTGACCCGCATCATCGACCACCGCGAGATCTTTCACGACGAGATGCTGGCGCTGATGCGCCGCATCATGGGCGGCGAGATGTCGCACCCGATGATGGCCGCGCTGCTGATGGGCCTGCGCGTGAAGAAGGAAACCATCGGCGAGATCACTGCTGCGGCGCAGGTGATGCGTGAGTTCTCGACCAAGGTCGAGGTCGCGGACCGCAGGCACCTGGTCGACATCGTCGGCACCGGCGGCGACGGCTCGCACACCTTCAACATCTCGACCTGCAGCATGTTCGTGGCCGCCGCGGCCGGGGCGCGTGTCAGCAAGCACGGCAACCGCAGCGTGTCGAGCAAGTCCGGCAGCGCCGATGTGCTCGAAGCGCTGGGCGTGCCGCTGTCGCTGACGCCGCAGGCGATTGCGCGCTGCATCGCCGACACCGGCATCGGCTTCATGTTCGCGCCCAACCACCACCCGGCGATGAAGAACGTCGCGCCGGTGCGCAAGGAGCTCGGCGTGCGCACGATCTTCAACATCCTTGGCCCGTTGACCAATCCGGCCGACGCACCGAACATCTTGATGGGCGTGTTCCACCCCGACCTGGTGGGCATTCAGGTGCGCGCCTTGC
>JANOVJ010000028.1:0-19094 GCA_031417295.1 bacterium
ACGTCGCTGTGCTCGAAGTTGTAGGCGCTTTGCTCCTGCTCGTTCTGCAGGTACACGTCGCCATAGCTCAGGCCCTCGGTCCACGTCAGGTTGTAGACGCTGTCCACGCCCTGCAGGTACATCGCCAGCCGCTCCAGGCCGTAGGTGATTTCGCCGGTGATCGGCTTGCAGTCGATGCCGCCGACCTGCTGGAAGTAAGTGAACTGCGTGACTTCCATGCCGTTCAGCCAGACCTCCCAGCCCAGGCCCCAGCAGCCGAGCGTGGGGTTTTCCCAATCGTCTTCGACGAAGCGGATGTCGTTGACCTTCAGGTCGAAGCCCAGCGCTTCGAGCGAGCCGAGGTAGAGCTCGAGGATGTTGGCCGGCGCGGGTTTCAGCACCACCTGGTACTGATAGTAGTGCTGCAAGCGGTTCGGGTTCTCGCCGTAGCGGCCGTCCTTCGGCCGCCGGCTCGGCTGCACGTAGCCCGCCTTCCACGGTTCGGGGCCGAGGGCGCGCAAGAAGGTCGCGGTGTGGCTGGTGCCGGCTCCGACTTCCATGTCGTAGGGCTGCAACAGCGCGCAGCCCTGCTCGGCCCAATAGGCTTGCAGGCGGAGGATGATTTGCTGGAAGGTCAGCATCGGTGGCGGCTCGGGGAAAATTCTAGTTTACGGGCGGCCAGCGCCCGCCGGGCCACGCGCCCAGCGCCCGAGAACCAGCAGCGAAACCGCTGCCAGCAACATGAGCGGCCACAGCCCGAACGCCGCCAGCCAGCGCGCATACGGCGTCTCGCCGCTGCGGCCCTGCACGGTTGCCTCCAGCGTGCCTTCGCTCAACGCAGGCAGGCGTGCCGTCACGCGGCCGCGGTGATCGACCACTGCCGTCACGCCGGTGTTGGTCGAGCGGATCACCGGCCGCTCGAACTCCAACGCGCGCATCTGCGAGAACTGCAGGTGCTGGTCCTGCACCAGCCAGCGGCCGAACCAGGCCAGGTTGCTGACGTTGGCGAACACGGTCGCCGGCTCGGGGCCGACGACGCTTGACACGATGTCTTCGCCGAACAGGTCTTCATAGCAGATCAGCGGCCGCACGCGCTGGCCACCGACCGCGAACGAGGCGCCGTTGATGCCGTGGGCCTGGTCGCCGAGCGGAATGTTCAGCAGCTCGACGAACCAGCGAAACCCCGGCGGCACGAACTCGCCGAAGGGCAGCAGATGGCGCTTGCCGTAGTGGTATTCGGCGCCCGGCGCCGCTGCGGCCACGCCGACCACCGAGTTGACGAACCCGTCGGCTTCGTTGCCGAGGAACATGCCGATGAGCAGGCCGCGGCCGGGCTGGGTGAAGGGCTGCATCAGGCCCTGCCAGTAGGCGTCGCTCAGCTCGGCGCGGGTGAGCGGGATCACCGATTCCGGCGTCACCACCAGCGTGCCGCGCGCGGTCTCTATCTGGCGCGTCAAACCCAGCAGGTTGGCGTCGAGGCGAGCCGGGTCGAACTTCAGGTCTTGCGCGATGTTGGGCTGTAGCAGGCTGACGCTGAGTTCGCCGGTAGGCTGCGTGAAGCTGGCCGGAAAGGCCAGCGGCCCGGCCAGCACGGTCACGGCCACCAACGCGAGCCCGGCCCTTGCCGAGCGCGCCATCGGCCGCCATGCCAATGCCGCCGCACCTGCCAGACAGGCGGCGAGCGCCGCGAGCCCGTAGACGCCGACCCAGGGCGCCCAGCCCGCGAGCGGCCCCACCGCGTGGGCATAGCCCGACGCGATCCACGGGAAGCCGGTGAAGAGCGTCGCCCGGGCCAGCTCGGCGAGCAGCCAGCAGGCGGCGAACAGCACACTGTCGGCAAGCGGGCTGCCGCGCCGCAGCCGGGCCCACAACGCCAGCGCAACGGCGTAGTACAGCGCCAGCAGGGCGGCCAGCGCCAGCACCGCCAGCGTGGCCAGCCAGGCCGGCATGCCGCCGAAGTCGTGCATGCTGATGTAGAGCCACCAGAGGCCGGAAACCAGCCAGCCGGTGCCGAACAGCCAGCCCAGCAGCGCCGCCCGGCCGGGGGGTGCCTGTGCGGCGGTCGCGACGAGCACGGCGAGGGCGGCGATTTGCAGCCACCAGGCCTCGAACGGGGCGAACGAGAAGGTGTGCGCCACGCCCGCCAGCAGCGCGGCGGGCACCGCCAGCGCCAATCTCATCTGGCGCCGCGCCGGTGCCAGGCCTGACAACCGCACTCAGGGGGGGCCGCGAGCGGAGCGAGCTTGGGCGTCGTCAGCACATCAGGAATCGACGGTGTCGCCGATGAGCGGCGCTCGGGTCACCTTGAACCAACGCACCGCGCCCCCGCGAGTGAGCATGACCGAGAACACCAGCGTACCCACCTGCACCGCCTCGCCTCGGCGTGGCACGCGGCCGAGTTCTTGCGCGACCAGCCCGCCGATGGTGTCGAACGCATCCTTCGGTAGCACCGTGTCGAAGGCCAGGTTCACGTCGGCGATGGTGGTGTCGCCGGCCACGCGCTGGCTGCCGTCGGCCAAGGTGTAGATGTCGCTCTCGCCGTCCTTGTCGTCGAACTCGTCCTCGATCTCACCAACGATTTCTTCCAGCACGTCCTCGATCGTGATCAGCCCGGCGGTGTTGCCGAACTCGTCGATCACGATCGCCAGATGGTTGCGGTTGGAGCGAAAGTCGCGCAGCAGCTCGTTCAGGCCTTTCGACTCGGGCACGAACACGGCCGGGCGCAGCAGCGTGCGCAAGTTGAGGTCAGGCGAGCGCTGCAGCTTGAGCAGGTCTTTCGCCATCAGGATGCCGATGATGTTGTCGCGCCGGTCCTCGTAGACCGGGAACCGCGAGTGCGCGGTGTCGATCACGCCGTGCAGCAACTCGTCGTAGGGCGCGTCGATGTCGAGCAGGTCCATCCGTGGCGCGGCCACCATCGCGTCGCCGGCGGAGAGGTCGGCCATGCGCAGCACGCCTTCGAGCATCTTGCGCGACTCAGGCTCGATCAGCTCGCGGTGCTCGGCGTCGGCCAGGGTGGAGATCAGTTCGTCTCGCGAATCGGGGCCGGGCGAGATGAACTCGACCAGGCGCGTGAACAGGGTTCGCCGGTCGTTTCTCGACGGTGCGGGCTTGCCGTGGGCCGCAGCCGGTTTGTCGGCCGGGCGGTCGGCGTGCCTGTCCGCAACTCTGTCGGCTCGTTTGTCGGCTGCGCGTGCCGGTCTTGCAGGGTGGGGGTCGGGCATCGCGCGAGCGCGGGGAGCTTGGAGCTGAGATAGAAGCGAGCTTACCCGATGCCCGGCCGTGCCCACCGGCCGGGCGCCTTGAAGCAGCGCCTCGCGCCACAATATGAGCTGGTCAATCCCAACGAAGCGAAACGTCATGGCCCTCATCCCCGCCACCATCCTCACCGGCTTTCTGGGCTCCGGCAAGACCACCCTGCTCAAGCGCGTGCTCACCGAAGCCCACGGGCAAAAGATCGCGGTGATCGAGAACGAGTTCGGCGAAGAGAACATCGACAACGAGATCCTGGTGCAAGGCACCGGCGAGCAGATCATCCAGCTCAACAACGGCTGCGTTTGCTGCAGCATCCGCGAAGACCTGCGGACCACGCTGTCCGACCTGGCAGCCAGGAAGCGGGCCGGCGAGATCGACTTCGACCGGGTGGTGATCGAAACCACGGGCCTCGCCGACCCCGGCCCGGTGGCGCAAACCTTCTTCATGGACGACGAGATCGCCGAATCGTATTTGCTCGATTCGGTGCTGACCCTGGTTGACGCCAAACACGCCGGGCAGCAGCTCGACAGCCGCCAGGAAGCGCGGCGCCAGGTGGGCTTTGCCGACCAGATCTTCATCAGCAAGAGCGAACTCGTCGATGAAGCCACGCTCGACGACCTGAGCCATCGCCTGAAGCACATGAACCCGCGCGCACCGCAGCAGAAGGTGCACTTCGGCGAGGTGCCGATCGCCTCGGTGTTCGACCTGAAGGGCTTCAACCTCAACGCCAAGCTCGACATCGACCCCGAGTTCCTGAACGCCGACCCGCATGCGCACGACCACGATCACGAAGGCCACGATCACAAAGAAGGTGAGCACTGCGACCACCCGCACCACCACCACGCGCACGACGACGACGTGAAGTCGTTCGTGTTCCGCTCGAACAAGGCCTTCAACCCGGCCAAGCTGGAAGACTTCCTCGGCTCGATCGTCCAGGTCTACGGCCCGCGCCTGCTGCGCTACAAGGGCGTGCTCTACATGAAGGGCACCGAGCGCAAGGTGATCTTCCAGGGCGTGCACCAGTTGATGGGCAGCGACCTCGGGCCGGCCTGGGGCGCTGCTGAGAAAAAGGGCAGCAAGATGGTCTTCATCGGTCTCGACCTGCCGCGCGACATCCTGCTCCAGGGGCTGGAACAATGCCTCGTGTGAAATTCCCCGGTTGGGGCCGGGCGGGCGTGGCTACAATCCGCGGCGCCTGAGATTTAGGGCGCTGCGAAACCGGGCCCCGGCAGCGCACCCAGCCGCGTTGCAAGGAGACTGACTTGAACAAGACACCGGCCAAGAATGCAAGCGCTCCGGCCTCCAAGACCGGCAGCAAGGCAAAAGCGCCGGTCAAGGCGAGTCCGAGCACTGTCCACAAGGCAGTGCCTGCCAAACCCGCGGCCAAACCGGCCGTCAAGCCCGTTGCCAAGGCCCCCGTCAAACCGGCGGCCAAGCCGGCAGCGAAAGCGCCGACCCGGCCTGCCGCGCCGGCCAAGCCTGCGCCAAAGCCTGCGCCGAGCCCGGCGGTGGCCGCAACGCGGGCTGCTGCCAGCGCCGCCAAGCCCCACCCCGGCGCCGCTGCGCCGGCCCCTCTGACTGCTGTGGCGACCCCCGCCCCTCCCCCGACCCGAATGACTTCATCTGCCAAAAGCAAGGCCAGCGCCAAGGCGCAGGCTGCCTACGCCGCACCGGCCCCGATGCCCGTGCCCACCTCCCGCTTCGCCGACCGCTTCGCCCCGCCGCGCCCGCCCACGCGGCAGATGGGCCACCTCGAGGTCGACAGCCCGAAGCACACCCAGAAGTGGGACCCGAAGCTCGTCAACGCCTGGAAGACCAAGGCCGGGCGCGACTTGACCGAGCCCGAGCTGCTGGCAATGCCCGAGGCCGAGTACATGAACGACAAGCAGCTCGAGTTCTTCCGCTCGACGCTGCAAAAGCTCAAGGACGACCTGCTGTCGAATGCCGGCGAGACCACCGAGCACCTGCGTGAAGACACCTCGATCGTGCCCGACCCGGCCGACCGGGCGACGATCGAAGAAGAGCACGCGCTGGAGCTGCGCACCCGCGACCGCGAGCGCAAGTTGCTGAAGAAGATCTCGCAGTCTCTGGGCCGCATCGAATCGGGCGAGTACGGCTTCTGCGACGAGACCGGCGAGCCGATCGGCCTTGGCCGGCTGCTCGCCCGGCCCACGGCTACACTGTCTCTCGAAGCCCAGCAACGCCGCGAACTGAAGCAAAAGATGTTCGGTGACTGAGCGCGACCGGCCCGCTCCGCGCCCGACCCCTTCATGACCGAACCGAAAGACAACACCAGCTTTTTCCGCAAGGTTGTCAAGTTCGTCGCCAACCCAGCGACCGACTGGGCCACGCTCGGCACGACGGCGCAGGACGAGCGCGACACCGAGTACGCCAAGTCGGAGCTGAAGGCGATGATCGAGCGCAAGCGGCGCAACGATTTCGTCCGCAAGCGCGAGCTCGACATGCTGCGCCGGGTCCGCCGTGAAGGCCTGACGAGCGAGCAACTGGCTTCGCTCGGCGGCTCCTCCCGGCTCGACGATTCCGAGGCCCGCCTGCCCGACAGCGGCGCCAAGCCCGACAGCGGCGTCAAGGCCAAGATCGACGAGATCGAGCAGCAGATGGTGGGCGACAACTTCGTCGCCTCGGTGCGCCGCTCGCCCGAGTTCTACAACGCGACCACGCAGCCGGCGGCGATGCCGCACCTGCCCTCGATCGCGGCGCCGCTGGGCGGCGCGGGCAGCAGTGGCGCCGGCCGGCTGCAAGACGATGACGCCGCGTTCGAGCGCCTGCGCGCGGCGGCGTCGCTGGCCTCGGCGGCGGCGGCGACGATGGGCCCGGGCCTGTCGCCGCTCTCGGCACTGGCGCTCGACAACGCGTCGCCGGCCTTCGGCAACCCGTTCGCGGTCGAGCCCAGCGACGTGGCCCATGACCCCGAGCTCGACGAGGCCGTGATCGCCTTCGCCAACGCCGACTTCGATCTGTGCGAACAGTCGCTGTCGCGCCTGACCGGCATTGGCGGCGCGCGGGCCCAGCACGCTGAGACCTGGCTGGTGCGCTTCGACCTCTACCGCGCCATCGGCCAGCAGCACAAGTTCGAGGGCCTCGCGCTCGACTACGCGCAGCAGTTCGGCTGGTCGGCGCCGCAGTGGTATTCGCTGCCCAAGCTTGTGGCCGAGGCGGCCAGCAGCGAGGAACGGGCGCCGCGCTCGCGCATCGACGGCCAGATCGGTTGGGTCTGCCCGGCCATGCTCGACACCGATGCGGTGGCGAAGCTGTCGTCGCAGACGCTGCAGATGCCGCTGCCGTGGGTATTCGACTGGTCTGCGCTGAAGCACATCGAGGCCGAGGCCTGCGCCCGCTTGAGCGAGCTGTTCCGCTACTGGATCCCGCAGCAGCTCGACATGCGCTGGTTGAGCGGCGACCGCCTGTTCGGTCTGCTCCAGGAAGCCGCGCCCGCCGGCGTGCGCGACGCCGACCCGGCCTTCTGGCAGTTGCGCCTGGACGCGCTGCGCATGGCCAACCGGCCCGACCAGTTCGACGAGGCGGCGATCGACTATTGCGTCACCTACGAGGTCTCGCCGCCGTCGTGGGAGCGTGCGGTCTGCCAGGTGCGGGTGAGCGGCTCGACGCCGGGCAACACGACCTCGCCGACTTCGCTGATCAGCGAAGTCTCGACCAGCTTTCTCGAATCGCAAATCACCGAAGACACCCACCACGTGCGCAGCGGCCATGTCGACCTGTCCGGGCAGCTGGTGGGCGACATCAGCGCGATGCTGAAGAAGATGGACCAGGAACTCATTGACGCGAGCGTGATCAGCGTCTCGTGCGCGCGCCTGATCCGGGTCGACTTCATCGCCGCGGGCGACTTGCTGAACTGGGTGCTGGTGCGGCGCAACGAGAACCGCAGCGTCAGCTTCACCGACTCGCACCGCCTGGTGGCCCTCTTCTTCGGCGCAATGGGCATCAACGAACACGCCAAGATCAGCGTCCGCCAGGTCTAGCCCCCGCCCCGCCTGCGCACTGCGAGTCTGCGCTGCGGCATCGCCCCCCGCCCCCTTCTCTTCCCTGCGAACAGACCCATGGATTCCTGGCACGGCACCACCATCGTCAGCGTGCGCCGCGGCCCGCTCGTCGCCCTTGGCGGCGACGGGCAGGTGACGCTCGGCAACATCGTCATCAAGGCCACCGCGCGCAAGGTGCGCAAGCTCCACCGCGACCAGGTGCTGGCCGGTTTTGCCGGCGCCACGGCCGACGCGTTCACGCTGTTCGAGCGCTTCGAAGCCAAGCTCGAAAAGCATCAGGGCCATCTGGTCCGGGCCGCCATCGAACTGACCAAAGACTGGCGCACCGACCGCGTGCTGCGCCGCCTGGAAGCCATGCTCGCGGTGGCCGACCGCGAAGCCTCGCTGATCATCACCGGCAACGGCGATGTGCTCGAACCCGAGCACGGGATCATTTCGATCGGCTCGGGCGGCGCCTATGCGCAGGCGGCGGCGCGGGCGCTGCTTGAACACACCGCGATGGCGCCGGCGGAGATCGTCAAGAAGTCGCTCGAAATCGCGGGCGAGTTGTGCATCTACACGAACCAGAACCACATCGTTGAGACGCTCACATGAGTTCGATGACGCCGCAGGAGATCGTCTCCGAACTCGACCGCCACATCGTCGGCCAGCGCGATGCCAAGCGCGCGGTCGCCATCGCGCTGCGCAACCGCTGGCGGCGCCAGCAGGTCGAGCAGCCGTTGCGCTCAGAGATCACGCCGAAGAACATCCTGATGATCGGCCCCACCGGCGTCGGCAAGACCGAGATCGCGCGGCGGCTGGCGCGGCTGGCCGACGCGCCGTTCATCAAGGTCGAGGCGACCAAGTTCACCGAGGTCGGCTATGTCGGCAAGGACGTCGATTCGATCATCCGCGACCTCGTGGAAAGCGCCGTCAAGCAGGAGCGCGAGACGCAGATGAAGCGCCAGCGGGCGCGCGCCGAAGACGCGGCCGAAGACCGCGTGCTCGACATCCTGGTGCCGCCTCCTCGTCATTCCGGCAGCGATTTCGGGCTGACCGCCGCACCGGCCGACAACGCGGCTCGGCAGACCATGCGCAAGCGGCTGCGCGAGGGAACGCTGGCCGACAAGGAAATCGAGATCGAACTCGCCGAGCCGCGGCCGACGCTGGAGATCATGGGCCCGCCCGGCATGGACGACATGGCCGAGCAGTTGAAGGGCCTGTTCTCCAACATCGGCGCCGGCAAGCGCAAGGCGCGCAAGCTGCGCATCGACGAGGCGCTCAAGCTGCTGGTCGAGGAAGAGGCCGGCAAGCTCGTCAACGACGACGAGATCAAGGCTGCGGCGGTGGCCAACGCCGAGCAGAACGGGATCGTCTTCATCGACGAGATCGACAAGGTCACCGGCGCCAGCGGCGGCGGCGAATCGCGCGGCGCCGATGTGTCGCGCCAGGGCGTGCAGCGCGACCTGCTGCCGCTGGTCGAAGGCACGGCGGTGAGCACCAAGTACGGCATCGTCAAGACCGACCACATTTTGTTCATCGCCTCGGGCGCGTTCCACCTGAGCAAGCCGAGCGATCTGATTCCGGAGTTGCAGGGGCGCTTCCCGATCCGGGTCGAGCTCGGGCCGCTGTCGGTCGACGACTTCGAGGCGATCCTGACCAAGACCCAGGCCAGCCTGGTCACGCAATACCAAGCGCTGCTGGCGACCGAGGGGGTGACGCTGGAGCTCACGCCCGAGGCCATCCGGCGACTCGCGCAAACGGCCTACGACGTGAACGAACGGACCGAGAACATCGGCGCCCGGCGGCTCTCGACCGTGATGGAGCGGCTGCTCGACCAGGTCAGCTTCGATGCGCCGGGTCTCGCCGGGCAGACCGTGCGGCTCGACGCGGCAGCGGTGGATGCGAAGCTCGGCGAGTTGGCGAGAAACGAAGACCTGTCGCGCTACATCTTGTAGGTCACGGCCGCGCCGACGTTCCGAGATAGACGAATCCGACGAGCAGCTCCGCGGCGCCGCAGAGCGCGGCTGCGACCTGCGGATCGCGGACCCTTGAGCCGCTGAGCAGCTTGCCGGCAAAGCCGAGTGCGTGGGACGCCGCCATCAGGTTGCCGAGCACCGCGCCGACTGCTATCCACTGCTCGTGCGGCGGCACAGCTTCGACATCGCTTCGAATCCGCGCCGTCACCGCGATCATGCAGGGCGCCGCAAGCGCGCGCTCCATTTCGAGTTCGAGTTCGAGTTCGAGTTCGGTGGCGGCGGCGGCGACGACGGTGTAACAGCGCCGGCGGTGGTCCTGGAACGCCAGGCCGAGCTCGACCCGGGTTGGGGTGTCCAGAACCTGCAATCTGCACGGCCGCAACCGCAGGTGGTCCGGCGCATTGGCGGCCGCGCTGAGCAGGGCAGACAGTTGCGCCTCGTTCGGGCCGGGCGCGACCAGGCGCCGTGGGCCGACCGAGCGACGCGTCAGCCAGGGCCACAACGCCAGGCCGCACTCCGCGCTCGCGGGCGGCCGCCGCGGCGTGGACGAAGCCGCCAGGGCGACGGTCGAGGTTTCAAGCATCATGGTGATCTCGCAACACTGCAAGCGCCTCGCCGCGCGTCAACAACTTCTCGCGCGGCTTTCCCAGCGCGGCGCCCCGGTCCCGTTCGTGGCGGTCGAGCACGCGCCATTGCGGATAGGAAAGCGCCTGCAACCGCCGCTTGTCGAACAGCGCCGCCAAACCCGGCTCCGGCCGCGCGGGTCTGCCGCGCAGCAGGTCGGGCAGGGCGGCGATCATGGTCTCGGCGGTCTCGTATCCGTCGGCCCGGTTGGTACCGATGACGCCCGTCGCGCCGCGCTTGGCCCAGCCGGAAACGAACAGGCCCGGCACCGCCTGCCGATCACGATCGAGGACCTGGCCGCGCCGGTGCCCGATGGTGCCGCTCGCTGGATCGACCGGCACCCCTTGCAGCGGGTCAGGGCGGTAGCCGATGCAGGTGACGACCAGGCCGGCGGCGATAGCGCCGGGTGCGTTGCCGAAGGCCGCCGCTGCATCGCGCGCGGGCAGCAGGCGCAGCCCGCGCGCAGCGGTCGATCCGGCGATTTCGCAGGGCTCGGCGTGGAACCAGAAGTGGATGTCGATCGCTCCGCCCACAGACGCGATGCTGCGCAACGCATGCGCTTGCAGCCACTGCGCCACCCGCGCCGCCTCCTCGTCTTGCAGTGGCGTGAAGGCCGCTTCGGGCCAGGCGGCGGCCTGCGGCAGATGCACGCTGACGCCGGGCAACTCGACCAGTTCCCGGAACTCCTTGAAGGTGAACCTCGTAGCTGTCACTGCACCGCGGCCGACGACATGGATCGTCCGCACCGCGCGCCGCGCAAACGCGTCCTGCACCGGCTGCGGCATGTCCGAGGCGCGCAACCCGGCCAGCGGCAGCGCGAGCAGCCGGCAGACATCGAGCGCGACATTGCCCAGGCCGACGACCACCGCACTGTCGACCGCCAGATCGACCGCCGTTCCCACATGGTCCGGGTGGCCGTTGTACCACCCGACGAACGCTACCGAGCCGAGCACATTGGGCAGCGACTCGCCGGGCACGCCCAACCGGCGGCCGATGCCGTTGCCGGTGGCGACGACGACCGCGTCGAAACGCTGCCGCAACGCGGCCATCTCGATATCGCGCCCGACATCCACTCCCGCGTGCAGCGTAAAACGGGGGTCGTCGGCGATGCGATCGAAGACCAGCGTCACCTGCTTCAGCTTCTGGTGGTCAGGCGCAACGCCGTAGCGCACCAGGCCGTGCGGCATCGGCAGGCGCTCGAACATGTCGACCCTGCAGTCGGCGAGCGCCCGCAACAGCGCCTCGGCGGTGTAGAACCCGGCCGGGCCACTGCCGACGATCGCGATCCGCGTCGTTGCGGCCATCGTCGGCGCGCGCTCAGTAGCCGAGCGCCGCGCGCCGCCGCGCGGCGCTCGGCAGCGGCTCGGTCTTGCCGCGCATCACCGGCAAGGCTTGAGACTGCTCGCGGTTGATCGCCAGCCAGTGGCGCTGCGCGGCGCCCAGATCGACGCTGTCGACGATCGATCGCACCGGGCAGGCATGGACGCAGGCGCCGCAGTCGATGCAGACCAGCGGGTCGATGTAGAGCCGTTCGGGCCCGACGTGGAAACACTCCACCGGGCACACCGCGACACACTCGGTAAAGCGGCAGCCGTCGCAGTGTTCGGTGACAACATGGGTCATCGCGGTTGCTCAGCGCGGCAGGCTGACCTCGACCCGGTTGTCCGAGAACGTCGGCGCGCGCCCGAGATCGGCGTAGGCGATCGGGTTCAGCGCCGCAGGCGTGGCCCCACCCGGCACGTTCGACATCCAGTAGCCGAGCGGCGCGACGACGACACCCGGCATCGCTTCGTCACTCACCCGGGCCTGCGCCATGAAGCTGCCACGCGCGTTGTCCACCTGCACCATCGCCTGGTCAGCGATCTGCCGCGCCTGTGCGTCTGCCGGGTGGATCAGGAGGTACTGCGGGCCCTGATGTTCGAGCTGCCGCTTCAGGTTGGCGTACTCGGAATTCATGAACGCGTGGCTCTTCGGCGACAGCATCGACAACGGGTAGTTCGACGCGCTCGGCGCCGCCTCGTGCGGCGCGATCCAGGTCGGCAGCGCATGCACCGGGCCGCCGTCCTGAAAGTCGTTCGAGCCCTGGCGGAACACCGGCAGCACGAAGTTGCCCCCGGCGGCCATCGAGGCCTTCAGTTCCACCTTGCCCGACGGCGTCGGAAAACCGCCTTCTGCATGGGGCGCGAACTTGTCCGGCAGCGGCAGGTTGAGCCGCGCGTAGCCCTTGGCCTTCAAGGACTCGAGCGTGATGCCGGCCAGCGCCGACGCCGACCAGTCCATCGACTCCTGCATCATCTGAGCGTCGTCGCGGAAGAAGAACGGGTCGTCGAAACCCATCGCCCTGGCCAGCCGGCGGAACAGCTCGGCATTGCTCACCGCCTCGCCCTGCGGCGCGATCGCAGGCTGGTTCAGCGTCATGTACAGGTGGCCCCAGGAAAACATCAGGTCGTGCTGCTCGACCTGCGTCGTCGCCGGCAGCAGCAGGTCGGCGTAGCGCGCGGTGTCGGTGACGAAGTGTTCGCTGACCACGGTGAACAGGTCTTCGCGCTCCAGCCCCTGGCGCGTTCGGGCCTGGTCCGGAGCAACGATCAGCGGGTTGCTGTTGTAGACGAACAGCGAGCGGATCGGCGGCGTCAGGTTCAGCTGGCCGGTCAGCGCCCGCCCCAGCTCCCACTGGTTGACGACACGCGTTCCCGGGGTCGCCAGGTCGGCGCGGTGGAGCCCGGGCCAGTTCATCGGGAAGGCCCACAACGGCAGTTGCAGGATGCCGCCGCCGGGCTTGCGCCACGCGCCCACCAGCGCCGGCAGGCAGCTCAGCGCCCGCACAAGTTGGCCACCGCCGGCCGAGCGCTCGATGCCCACGCCGATGCGGATCGCCGCCGGCTGCGCTGCCGCGTACTCGCGCGCCAACGTGCGGATGACTCCCGCATCGACGCCGGTCTGGGCCTGCGCGAATTCCGGCGTGTACTGGGCCACGTGCGCCGCCAGTTCGGCGAAGCCGGTGGTGTACTTGTCGACGTAGTCGGCGTCGGTCAGCTTCTCGCCGACGATCACGTTCATCAGCGCCAGCGCCAGCGCAGTATCGGTGCCGGGGCGGATGCGGATGTGCTGGTCGGCGAGTTGCGCGCTCTTGGTTTGCACCGGGTCGATCACCACCACCTTGGCGCCCCTGCGCTGGGCCTCGGCGACGAACGGCCACATGTGGGCGTTGGTGCTGAGCATGTTGCAGGCCCACAAGATGATGAACTTTGAATGGGCAAAGCTCTCCGGGTCCATGCCCGGCGTCGGGCCGACCGTCATGATGTAGGCGGTGCAGGCGCCGGAATCGCAGAACGTGCGCTCCGAGATCGTCGCGCCGAGCTTGTTGAAGAACGGGTCGCCGACCGTCAGGCCGTTCAGCAGCCCCTCGGTCCCGAGGTAGCTGTAGGGCAGGATCGCGGTCGGCCCCGACTCGGCGATGATGCCGTTCCAGCGGCTGGCGATCTCGGTCAGCGCAGCGTCCCACGTGATGCGCTCGAAGCGCCCGCTGCCCTTGGGGCCGGTGCGGCGCATCGGGTGGAGCAGCCGGTCGGGGTGGTGCACGCGCTCCTCGTAGTGGTTGGTTTTGGCGCACAGCCGGCCCTGGGTGAAGGGATGGTCGGGGTTGCCCTGCACCGAGAGCACCTTGCCGCCCTTGACCTTGACGAGCATTGAACAGGTGTCGGGGCAGTCGTGAGGGCACGCGCCCAGAACGGTCTGTTCAGCGTCTGAAGTGAGGGGGCTGGTCATGGCGGTCTCCGGTAAGGACGGTTCGGTTCGCGCGACGCCGTCCGGCGCCGCGATTGCGTCAGACCTCATTGAAACGCGGCCGGCGCCAACCGGGTATCCGCTTTTGGCAAGAATCGGGCCGCAACAGGCTTGCACCGGCGCTGGTTCGCTTGCCTAATCGTCGCCTGCAACCCGCTCGTCCCTGCGCCACCCATGGAAACCCACCCGCAGCCCCTGCAACCCGGCACCGCGCCGGTGCCATCGGCGCTGTCGGTAACGACCACCGAGCCCGAGGAACAGGCGCGATTCTTCGGCTCGCTCGACCAACGCTACGAGCAACTTTCCTGCGGCAGGTTCTCGGGCCGCCTGTGGTCGTTCAGCTTCGGCGGGATCACGCTGTTCAAGGAGTCGCTCGGACAAAGCGTGCGCCAGACGGGCTGCGCGCCGGGCGACTCGGTCACGGTGGCGGCGTCGTGCCAACTGGCCTCGGAGGCGTACTGGAACGGCCGCCTGATCGGCGCCAGATCGATCATCGCCTTTGCGCCGGGGAGCGAGTTCGAATTGCGCACCCCAGCGAGGGTGGTCTGCGCCGGCATCTCGATCCGGCGTGACCTGCTGCTGCCGCCGACCGAGCCCGGCACTGCCGACGCCTGGCGCCGGCTGCTGGCAGCGCAGGACACCTGGTCGGACGCGGGCAAGGACGGCGCATCGCTGGGCGACACGTGGGCCTCGTTGCTGGCCGCGCTGAGCGAAGGCCCATCGCTGCTTGGCAACCCGGCCGCCTGCGCGCAACTCGGCGACGAGTTGCTCGACGATCTGGCAGGGCGGCTTGGCGCCGCTGACGAATCCGCCGTCAGACTGCGTGCCGGCAGCTATCCCCGCATCGCCCAGCGCGCCAGGGATGTCATGCTCGAGCGCATGGATCGGCACCTGAGCATTGAGGAACTCTGCGCAGCAATCGGCTGCTCGCGCCGCGCACTGCAGTACGCGTTCAGCAGCGTCTACGGCGTCAACCCGCTGGCCTACCTGCGAACCCTGCGTCTGAATGCCGCCAGGCGCGATCTGCTGCACCCGAAGCCGGCAACGCGGGTGCATGACGTCGCGGCGCGGCTCGGGTTCTGGCACTTCCCGCGCTTCGCGCAGGAGTATTCGAAGATGTTCGGCGAGCTGCCGTCGCACACGCTGGCGCATGGCCGGGCAACGGCCTGACGGCCCGCAGCCGCCCCCTCGCCGGACGCCATCAAAGCGCCAGCCGCTGCGCCTGCAGCACCAGCAGGCCCTCGAAGATCAGCGTGTCCACGGTCTCGAACGGCAGCTCGACGATCGGCCCCAGCTTGACCGCCGCACCGCCGCTCATCAGCAGCATCGGCTCCTGGCCGGTGCGTTCGAGCAGCCGGCGCTGCATCCGCTCGACCGCGCCGGCAATCGCGTGCGCGCCGCCGCTCATCAGCGCGTCGCTGGTGTTGGTGGGAAAGTCCACCGCCTCGCCGGTCGGCGCCTTCAGGCCGGCGGTGCCCATCTCCAGCGCGCGCAGCATCAGGCCGAAGCCGGGCAGGATCAGGCCGCCGATGAAGCGGCCTTCGGCGTCGAGCGCATCCACCGTGACGGCAGTGCCGACCATCACCACGAGCGCCGGCCGCGGCGCGCCCTGGCTGAGCACCCGGTGGCGCGCGCCGATCAGCGCCGTCCAGCGGTCGGCGCCGAGCCGGTTCGGGTGGTCGTAGCCGTTGGCAACGCCACCCGCGCGGGCCGAGGGCACGACCCAGCGCGGCTCGACATCCCACAGCTCGAGCTGCTCCTCGACTCGGCGCCGGATCGCCTCGCCAGCGACCACGCAGCCGAGCACGCTGCCCGGTGCGGCGAGCTGCTTCCACTCGGCATCGGCCAGATCGTCGATGGTCTCCAGGAACACCGCACCCTGGGCCAGCAACACGGCGCCCGGATGCGGCGCAGCGTATTGAGCCCACTTCAGGCGCGTGTTGCCGATGTCGATGGCGAAGAAACTCATGCAAGGCTCCCAGGGCGCGGCGCGATTGTGCCGTCAATCGCGCGCCGTCGGCAGGCGGGCGCGACGAATCGGGGTGGCGAACCGGCGTGGCGAACCGGTGCAGCCAGGCGCAGCGAACAGGTGAGCCGGGGCGCTACACTTCAATTGACGTATACGTCAACCAAAGCCGAGAACCCATGGCCAACGACAAGCCCGACTCCGCGCCCGCCTTGCGCAAGTTCCAACATGCCGCGGGCCGCTTCGACCTGGCGAAGATCGACCCCGGCGAGAAGCCGTTTTCCAGCGGCGACAAGGAGGCCGACAAGGCCGCCGTCGCCGCCCTCGCACTCGAACTCGACGCGCTGCAAAACCTGTTCTACGCCGACCGGCGACACAAGCTGCTGGTGATCCTGCAAGGCATGGACGCGAGCGGCAAGGACGGCACGGTGCGGGCCGTGTTCAGCCAGATGAGCCCGCTCGGTGTGCACACCGTGAGCTGGAAGGCGCCGACCGAACCCGAGCGCGACCACGACTACCTGTGGCGCGTCCACGCCCGCGTGCCGGCGGCCGGCGAGGTGACGGTGTTCAACCGCAGCCACTACGAAGACGTGCTGGTGCCGGTGGTCAACGGCTCGATCACGCCGGAACAGACGCAGCAGCGCTATGCGCACATCAACGACTTCGAGCGCATGCTCAGCGAGACCGGCACCATCATCTGCAAGTTCATGCTCCACATCTCGAAGGACGAGCAACGCGAGCGCCTGCAAGAGCGCCTGGACGACCCGGCCAAGCACTGGAAGTTCAGCCTCGACGACCTGGCCGTGCGCAAGCGCTGGAGCGAGTACCAGGCCGCCTACAACGCCGCGATCTCGGCCACCGGCACGGCGTGGGCGCCATGGACGATCGTGCCGGCCGACTCGAAGACGCACCGCAACCTGATGATCGCCAGCGCGCTGAAGGCGACGCTCGCCGGCCTGAAGCTGCGCTACCCCACGGGCGATGAAAAGCTGTTCGGAATCAAGGTCGAATAGAACGACGAGAGCGGCGTGAGCGGCGTGAGCGCGCCAAAGCCCAGAGACAACACAGGAGATTGCGATGACCGACCTGTCCGCCGAGTACAAGGCCCTGGCGAGCTACCGCCCGACGAACAAGGTTCGCTTCGTCACTGCGGCGAGCCTGTTCGATGGCCACGACGCCGCGATCAACATCATGCGGCGCATCCTGCAGGGCATGGGTGCGGAGGTGATCCACCTCGGCCACAACCGCTCGGTCGATGAAGTCGTCACCGCCGCGCTGCAGGAAGACGTGCAGGGCATCGCCATCAGCAGCTACCAGGGCGGCCACGTCGAGTACTTCAAGTACATGGTCGATCTGCTGAGGAGCCGTGGCGGCGCGAACATCCAGGTCTTCGGCGGCGGCGGCGGCGTGATCGTCGCGCCCGAGATCGCCGAACTGCAGGCCTACGGCGTGGCCCGCATCTACAGCCCCGAAGACGGCCAGCGGATGGGCCTGGCCGGCATGATCGGCGAGATGGTGATGCGCTGCGACCGCGACCTTTCGGCACACGCGCCGGGGTCACTCGCGGCGATCCAGGGCCACACGGAAGCCAACTGGCGGGCTCTGGCGCAACTGATCACCGCGCTCGAGGGCGGCAGCGCGTCGGCCGAACTCAAGGCGGCGCTGAAGACGGCGGCCGACGCGAGCCGGACGCCCGTGCTCGGCATCACCGGCACCGGCGGCGCGGGCAAGTCGTCACTCACCGACGAGTTGATCCGGCGGCTGCGGCTCGACCAGGACGACCGCCTGCGCATCGCCGTGATCAGCATCGACCCGAGCCGGCGCAAGAGTGGCGGCGCGCTGCTGGGCGACCGCATCCGGATGAACGCGATCAGCCCGTGGGCCGGGGGCCCGCGCGTCTTCATGCGCTCGCTGGCCACGCGCGACTTCGGCAGCGAGATCAGCCAGGCCCTGCCCGACGTGCTGGCCGCGTGCAAGGCAGCCGGGTTCGACCTGATCGTCGTCGAGACCTCCGGCATCGGTCAGGGCGACGCGGCCATCGTGCCGCTGGTGGACGTGCCTATGTACGTGATGACGCCCGAGTTCGGCGCCGCGAGCCAACTGGAGAAGATCGACATGCTCGACTTCGCCGAGTTCGTGGCGATCAACAAGTTCGACCGCAAGGGCGCGGCCGACGCGCTGCGCGACGTGGCCAAGCAGGTCCAGCGCAACCGCGAGGCCTTCACCGTGATGCCGGACACGATGCCGGTGTTCGGCACCATGGCCAGCCGCTTCAACGACGACGGCGTGACCGCCCTGTACCAGGCGCTGGCCGTCCGCCTGACCGAACTCGGCTTGCCGCTCGCCGAAGGCAAGCTGCCGCAAGCCGCGACCCGCCACAGCACGCACCAGGTGGCGATCGTCCCGGGGGCTCGCGTGCGGTATCTCGCCGACATCGCCGACACCGTGCGCGGCTACAAGCAGCGCGCACTGGCGCAAGCCCGCCTGGCACGCGAGATCCAGCAACTGCGCGCCACGGGCAGGATGCTGCAAACCGACAAGCCCGAGCGCCACCGCGCGGTCGAGGCGGTGGACGACCTGGTGGCCACCCGCGAAACCCGGCTCGATCCCGCCGCGAAGAAGCTGCTCGCGATGTGGCCGCAGATGCAGGCCGCCTACGCGGGCGACGAGTACGTGGTGAAGATCCGCGACAAGGAGATTCGCACCGGGCTGACCTACACCACGCTGTCGGGCACCAAGGTGCCCAAGGTCGCCGTGCCCACGTACGAAGACCACGGCGAGATCCTGAAGTGGCTGTTGCTCGACAACGTGCCGGGGAGCTTCCCGTACAGCGCCGGCACCTTCGCCTTCAAGCGCGAAGGCGAAGACCCGACCCGCATGTTCGCCGGCGAGGGCGATGCATTTCGGACGAACACGCGCTTCAAGCTGCTGAGCTCGGGCATGGCGGCCAAGCGGCTGAGTACGGCGTTCGACTCGGTGACGCTGTACGGCAACGACCCGGCCATCCGGCCCGACATTTACGGCAAGGTCGGCAACTCGGGTGTTTCCATCGCGACGCTCGAGGACATGAAGGTGCTGTATTCGGGCTTCGACCTGTGCAGCCCGAGCACGAGTGTGAGCATGACGATCAACGGCCCGGCGCCGACGATCCTGGCGATGTTCATGAACACCGCGATCGACCAGCAGTTGGACAAGTTCAAGGCCGACAACGCCCGTGAACCGACCGACGACGAAGCCCAGAAGATTGCTGCGTGGGTGAAGCAGAACGTGCGCGGCACGGTGCAGGCCGACATCCTGAAGGAAGACCAGGGGCAGAACACCTGCATCTTCAGCACCGAGTTCAGCCTGAAGGTGATGGGCGACATCGCCGAGTATTTCGTGCACCACCAGGTGCGCAATTTATACTCGGTGAGCATCAGCGGGTACCACATCGCCGAGGCGGGGGCGAACCCGATCAGCCAGTTGGCGTTCACGCTGAGCAACGGCTTCACGTTCGTCGAGGCC